>JAFEBC010000236.1 GCA_018266095.1 Deltaproteobacteria bacterium | reverse complement strand
GCTCAACGAAACCCCCAAGGACCCCAAGGAGAACCCATGAACGAGAACAAGTTGGTGAAGGACATGACGGTGGCGATCGCGATCGGCGCGGTGTGCGCGGCGGCGATCTGGATGTCAGGCTGCACGCGGCTGTCGACGGAGGGCGAGCCGGTCGCGTCTGGAGTGCGCGTGACGCAGGTGACGCCGGCGGCCGGGACCATCGAGGGCCAGGGCAGCTTCCGCGTGGAGTTCTCGGCGCCGATGGAGCCGAGCCTGCTGTTGTCCGACGTGAACACGAGCCAGTCCGTGGTGCTGGTGCACGCGGCCGATGTCACGAGCGCCCAGGCCGCGCTCGCCCGCACGCACCCGACCGACGCCGAGGCAGCCTTGTTCATCGCGGCGACCGCCGTGGTCGACCCGTTCGCCTCCTCGATCACGCTGACGCCGGTCCAGCCGCTGGGCGCGGGCGACTTTGCCCTCGTGCTCTCGAAGAAGCTCGCCGACGCCCAGGGCCGCGCGCTCGAGGCCACCGCGCCGATCGTGTACACGGTGCAGGCCACGCCGCCCGCGCCGCACCTCGTGACGCCCCTCGCGGGCAGCAGCGTGCCCAAGAACCTCGAGCGCGTGCGCGTGGAGTTCCCGACGGGCATGCCCGGTCAGGTGGTCACGCTCGAGGGTCCGAACGGCACGCTCGCCGCCGCGGTGGCGCCCGACGCGGCCGCGACCATCGAGCTGGAGCTCTGCGCGTCGTCGCCCTGCGCGAGGCTCGTGCCCGGCGACAAGCTCTCGCTCGCCATCGCCGGCGTGGCCCTCGACGCCGAGTGGTTCACCGTGGCCGACTGCGCCCGCGACGCAGCGCCTTCGATGGCGCCCACGCTCACCGCTCGCGACGTCTCGATCTCCACGCAGGTGCTGCTCGACTGGCCCGCGCAGGTCATGCTCGAGCTCGCGCCGGACGACGACTCGCAGCCGCAGACGCTCGATGACGGCACGTTCGACCGTCTGTGCGATCGCGGCGCCTGTCTGATCGCGCAGGGCACCGCGCGCTGCGCGTCCACGGCCTGCTCGGCGCTGCCCGCCTCGTGCGCCGCCACGCTCTCTCTCGACGGCCTCACGCCCGGCACCAACTGGGTCGCGCGCGTCACGGCCCAGGACGACGAAGGGCACCGCGTGTCCACGCCGCTGCAGGGCATCTCCACGCTGCAGGCCTTGCCGGGCGTGGTCCTGAGCGAGCTGATGGCCTCGCCGCCCGGCCCCGAGCCCAAGAGCGACGGCGAGTATGTGGAGCTCTGGAACCCAGGCCCGGGCGCGGCCGACGTGACGAACCTCGCGCTCGTCGACGCCTCGGGCGTGCCGCACGCCATCCTCGGCACACCGCCGCCGCAGCCCGTCATCCTCCAGCCCGGCGCGCGCGCCCTCGTGGTCGGCCAGAGCTTCGACTCGCGCTATCCCATCCCCGAGGGCACGCCGATCCTGCGCGCGTCCACCAAGCGCCTGCTCGTGTACGGCCTCGCCGACAGCCTGCCGTCGCTCGTGTTGGCGCAGGACACCGCGCAGGGCCTGACGGAGGTCTCCCGGTATCCCGGGGGCGGCCCCAAGTGCGGCCCCGGCCTGAGCCTCGAGCGCAGCTCCGCTGACCCGCTCTCGACGTGGCGCTGCGGCGTGTTCGGGGGCTCTCCGGGCCGCGCGCCTTGAGACACCGGGCGGGCACTCGAGCCGAGCAAGTCCGCCGTGGCAATTGCCACAGGCCAGTGTTACGACCTCCGCGACGTTCCCACACGCGGAGGCGACGCTGGCTGCGCAGCGCGACACGAGGGTCCTGGGCATCGATCCCGGATCGCGCTACTGCGGCGTGGGCGTGGTCGACGATGCCGGCGGCGGCCGCGTCCGGCACGTGCACCACGGCGTGATCAAGCTCTCCGCGGACGCGCCGCTCGAGGATCGCCTGGTCCAACTCCACACGGCCCTCGAGGCGCTCATCGACAAGCTCGCGCCCTCGTTCATCGCCGTCGAGGAGCTCTACTTCGCCAAGAACGCGCGGTCGGCCCTGGTGCTGGGGCACGCGCGCGGGGTGGCGCTCCTGGCCGCGCGGCAATCCGGCGCCGAGGTGCGCAGCTATCCCGCCTCGGTCATCAAGCAGGCCGTCACCGGCAGCGGCCGCGCCGAGAAGGAGCAGGTGGGCCGCATGGTCACCGCGCTCCTCGGCATCTCGCTCGCGGGCGAGCGGGCCGACGCCTCTGACGCCCTGGCCGCCGCGCTCTGTGGAGTCCTGCGCGCCAAGGATCCGAACGCGCTCCTGAGGAAATCGAAATGATCGCTCGCATCGCAGGCATGCTCATCGAGAAGCGCGTGGACGCCGCCATCGTCGACGTGGGTGGCGTGGGCTATCTCGTGCACCTCTCGGCCCAATCCGTCTCCGCGCTGGGGCCGGTCGGCTCCGCGGTCACGCTGCGCACGCACACGCACGTCCGCGAGGATCAGCTCGCGCTCTTCGGCTTCGCCTCCGAGGAGGAGGAGCGCCTCTTCGGGCTCCTCATCGACGTCTCGGGCGTCGGGCCCAAGCTGGCCGTGAACATCCTCTCGGGAATGCCGGCATTGGAGCTGGCGCGCGCGCTGGTGTCGGGCGAGCTCGCGCGGCTCACCAAGATCCAGGGCGTGGGCAAGAAGACGGCCGAGCGGCTCATCGTCGAGCTCAAGGACAAGCTGAAGACGAGCGGGCTGCTCACGGCGCAGGAGACGACGCAGGTCGCGCGCCTGCCGGGCGATGCGGCGCTGGTGTCGGCGCTCCTGAACCTCGGCTACAAGCCCGCGCAGGCCGAGCGGACTGCAGAGGCCGTCCGGCGCGCGCTGGGCGGCAAGGCCACGCTCGACGAGCAGATCCGCGAGGCCCTCAAGATCATCTCGGGGGCCGCGTAGGTCATGGCCCGGCGCGCGCAGACCGGGGCGCCGAAGTCGCCGCCGAAGGCCAGGGGCAAGCTGGCCGCGAAGCCGAAGGGGACTCCGGCGCAGCGCGAGTCTGCGCTCGAGACACGGGACCTCACGCCGCGCGATTTCCCCGTCCTGGCCGAGCTCTTCGGCGACAACGGCGGCTGCGCGAACTGCTGGTGCATGTGGTGGCGCCTCGAGGAGGGCGAGCGGCTGCAAGAATTGCCCAAGGGCGACACGCGCGCGCGGCAGAAGCGGCTCGTCGAGAGCGGCAGGTCGCAGGGCGTGCTGGCCTTCAAGGACGGCAAGCCCGTCGGGTGGGCCGCTTGGGCGAGGCGCACCGAGCTGGGTCGCTTGCAGCGCTCGCCGACCCTCGGCTGCGATGACGCCGAGCAGGTCCACAGCGTGCCCTGCTTCTTCATCAAGGCCGGACACCGCGGGCAAGGCGTGGCCACTGCGCTCCTCGCGCACGCGCTGCGCACGCTCAAGCGCGAGGGGGCCCGCATCGTCGAGAGCTATCCCGTCGAGACCGCGCGCAAGCTCTCGAACAGCGAGGCCTTCACCGGCACCGTGCCCTTCTTCGAGAAGGCCGGCTTCGTCACGCTGCGCACGGGCAAGCCGGGCCGCCAGCGCGCGCGCAAGACGCTCTGAGGCGCACTGATGCCGACGGCCTACACCTTCGAGCCCATCGGTTTCGTGCGGTCGCCGTTCCTGGAGCGCGTGGAGGCGCCGCGGCAGGCCGTGGCCGAGGGCGCGCGCGGGCAGGAGGGGCGCATCGAGCTCCTCCCGGGGCGCAACTTCGAGCACGCGCTCGAGGACCTCGAATCGTTCGACCGCCTCTGGGTCGTGTTCGTCTTCCACAAGAACGTCGAGGAGGCGCGCGGGTGGAACCCCAAGGTCCAGCCGCCGCGCAGCGAGCAGAAGCGGGGCGTGTTCGCGACCCGCTCGCCGCATCGGCCCAACCCCATCGGGCTCTCGGCGGTGCGCCTGACGCGCGTCGAGGGGCTCACGCTGCACGTGGCCGACCTCGACCTGCTCGACGGCACGCCCGTGCTCGACCTGAAGCCGTACATCGCCTACGCCGACGCCTTCCCGGACGCCTCGCAGGGCTGGGTGGCCTCGACCGACCCGGCGCCGAGCTGGGAGGTCGAGTTCGCGCCCGAAGCCAAGGAGCAGCTCGCGTGGCTCGCCGCGCGCGGCGTCGTGCTCGAGAGCGAGATCACCTCGATCCTGAGCGTGAGCCCGCGGCCCAACCGCTACCGGCGCATCAAGAAGGAAGAGCAGGGGTTCCGCCTCGCGCTGCGCGACTTCCGCGTGGCCTTCGAGGTGGAGGCGCAGGAGGTCACCGTGCTGCGGCTCTTCTCGGGCTACCGGCCGGCCGAGCTGTTGCGCGAGCCCTCGCTGGAGCTGCACCGCGGGTTCACGCGCGCGTTTCCCCGCTGAATAGACTGTACACCTGTTCACTGGATCCGCTACTGTTCCCCTCGATGCCACGCCGACGCAGCGAAGCCAGCGACCTCGACGAGCTCACGGATCTCGGTCCGGTGCCCGAGCGCACCATCGAGCCCGAGCCGCTCGGCGATGACCGCCGCTTCGATCGCACGCTGCGCCCGCGCACGTTCGACGAGGTCGTGGGCCAGAAGGCGCTGCTCGACAACCTGCGCGTGTTCGTGCAGGCGGCCAAGGCGCGCAAGGAGCCGCTGGATCACGTGCTCTTCTGCGGGCCGCCCGGCCTCGGAAAGACCTCGCTCGCGCACGTCATCGCCAATGAGCTCGGGTCGATCATCCACGTCACCTCGGGGCCGGCGCTGGAGAAGAAGGGCGACCTCGCCGGCATCCTGACGAACCTCGCCGACAACGATGTCCTCTTCATCGACGAGATCCACCGGATGAACCCTGCCATCGAGGAGAATCTGTACCCCGCGATGGAGGACTTCACCTTCGACATCGTCATCGGCGAGGGCGCGGGCGCGCGCGGGATCAAGCTGCCGCTCAAGAAGTTCACGCTCATCGGCGCCACCACGCGCACCGGCCTGCTCACGGGCCCGCTGCGCGACCGCTTCGGCATCGTGAACCGCCTCGACTACTACTCGGCGGCCGACCTGCAGGAGATCGTGCGGCGCTCGGCCCTCAAGATGGACGTGCGCCTCGATGAGGACGGCGCGGCCGAGATCGCCCGGCGCGCGCGCGGGACGCCTCGCATCGTCAATCGGCTCCTGCGGCGCGTGCGCGACTTCGCCGAGGTGGAGCACGACGGGCGCATCACGAGGGCGGTGGCCGATCGCGCGCTCTCGCGGCTGGAGGTCGACGCCGCGGGGCTCGACCCGATGGACCGGCGCATCCTCTCGGTGCTCATCGACAAGTTCGGCGGCGGGCCGGTGGGCCTGGAGACCATCGCCACCGCGGTGGGCGAGCAGTCCGACACCGTGGAGGACGTGTACGAGCCGTACCTCCTGATGGAGGGCTTCCTCTACCGCACGCCGCGGGGCCGCGTGGCCACGCCGCGCGGGTACGAGCACCTGGGCAAGAAGGCGCCCGCGGGGCTGCAGGGTTCGCTGCTGTGAGCCCATCCGGTGGGCGCTGAGGTAGGATCGGCCGCATGACAAGCAAGGTCTGCGCGCGATGATCGGCGGCAAGCGTGTGTGCGTCGTCATGCCCGCGTACAACGCCGAGAAGACGCTGCGTCAGACGTACGCCGAGGTCGATCGCGCGCTGGTCGACGACGTGATCCTGGTGGACGACGCCTCGCGCGACCACACGCTCGAGCTCGCGCGGGAGCTGAACATCCACGCGCTGCAGCACCCCAAGAACCGCGGCTACGGCGGCAACCAGAAGACCTGCTACCGCGAGGCGCTCGCGCGCGGGGCGGACATCGTCATCATGCTGCACCCGGACTACCAGTACTCGCCGCGGCTGGTGCCGGCGCTGGCGGCGATGGTGGCCAGCGGACACTTCGACTGCGCGCTCGGCTCGCGCATCCTCGGGGTGGGCGCGCGGGCGGGCGGCATGCCGCTGTGGAAATACGTAGCCAATCGGTTCCTCACCGCGTTCGAGAACTTCATGCTCGGCTACAAGCTGGCCGAGTACCACACCGGGTTTCGCGCCTTCTCGCGCAAGCTGTTGACCACGCTGCCGCTGGAGGAGAACTCCGACGACTTCGTGTTCGACAACCAGATGCTGGCGCAGACGCTCTGGTTCGGCTTTCACATCGGCGAGGTGTCGTGCCCAACGCGCTACTTCGCGGAGGCGTCGTCGATCGGGTTCCGCCGCAGCGTCACGTACGGCTTCGGCGTGCTCGGCACCTGCGCGGAGTACAGACTGGCCAGGTGGGGCCTCGTGTCGTCTGCGCGCTATTCGGACAGCGGCAAGCGGCTGCCGCAGGGCGCAGTCTAGAGGTTCGTTCAGGCCCTCGCCGCGCCTTGACGGGCCCGCATCGGTCGGCTAGAAAATACGGAACCAATCAGTTACGCGAAGGAGCCACGCATGACCGCCGCAGCCAAGCGCAGGGCCGCCCGCGCCATCGCCGATGTGAGCGCGAACGCCGTGGTCGCCGACGTCGAGATCGCCGCGCCGCCCGAGCGCGTGTTCCAGGCGCTGACGAGCCCCGACGAGGTCACCCAGTGGTGGGGCTCGCCGGACCTGTACACGCTGACGCGCTCGACCATCGACCTGCGCGTGGGCGGCAAGTGGGTGAGCGAAGGGAAGGGCGCGGACGGGTCGCCCTTCCACGTCGGCGGCGAGTATCTCGAGATCGACCCGCCCAAGAAGCTCGTGCACACCTGGTCGCCGTCGTGGGACGGCGGGCACACCACCACCATCACGTATCGCCTCACGGCCATCGAGGGCGGCACGCGCGTGTCGGTGCGGCACGACGGCTTCGGCGACCGCTTCGAGTCGCTGCAGGGCCACACCGCAGGCTGGGAGCGCGTGCTCTCGTGGCTCGACACGTGGCTGGGGAACCTGCTCTTCCCCGCGCCGCCGCCCGAGCGCTTCTTCCTCTGCCGGCTCAACGGCCCGCGGCCCACGTTCATGCTCGACATGACGCCCGAGGAGCGCCAGGTGATGCTCGCGCACGGCCAGTTCCTGCGCGGGCAGATGGCCGAGGGACGCATCATCGCCTTCGGGCCCGTGGCGGATCCCAAGGGCGGCTGGGGCCTCGGCCTCTTCCGCGCGCCCGACGAGGCGGCGGTGCGCGCGATCCTGGCCCAGGACCCGACGGTGCAGAGCGGGCGCGGGTTCAGCTACGAGGTCGTGCCCATGCCGCAACTGGTGCATCCCGGCCAGTGATCGCGATGTCGCATCGAGCGGCGGTCGGCGTGAGCTGCTCGCCCGATCACTCACCGCCGAAGCGCAGAAGTTTGGGTTTGGGGAGATCTTTCCGCGCTTCTGCGCCTCTGCGGTGAATCATCGCCTTGGCAAGATCCTCACGAAGGATCGCCCGCGCCCTCCGGCGCCCCGCACACTTTCTGGCCTTCCCCGACGTTCCGGGCCACAATCACGCTCCCGTGGACCGCCGCTCCGTCGCCCAGGACTTCTTCTTCGAGCTGATGCGCGATTCGCAGCGCGTCCGCGCAGTGTACCTCGCCGAGCGCGAGCGTTGGATCCGCACGCTGGAGGTCTCGGGCCGCGAGGAGATCCTCTTCGAGCTGGAGATGCTCTTGCGCGGGCTCGACCGCTTCTTCAACCTGCGCAACCTCTTCGGCGACGTACCGCCGAGCCCGGACCGCGACTTCCGCGATGAGCTCAAGAGCGCGCGCGACTCCATCCACCGCGCGGTGCACCTCTCGCGGCGGCTCATCCTGCAGCGGCAGGAGCAGGCGCTGCTCTTCCGCAGCTTCGTCGAGGGCACGCTCGCCGACGATCGCGCGCGCGCACGCCTGGGCGCGGAGCTGCGCGAGCAGCGGACGCCGGAGGAGAGCCTGTTCCTCTTGCGCGCCGGCCTGATGGCGCACCTGGGCATCCTCGACCATCTCTTGCGGCTCGACTTCGCCCCGCAGGCGCTCTTCCTCGACGTGGGCCGTGCGCTGCAGCACGAGCTCTACGTGTCGCGCTACTTCTGCCCGCCCACGGCGCTCGAGTTCCGCGGCGAGTACGATCGCGTCTCCTCGGTGCGCCTGCTCGAGGCCCTGCGCACGCTCGAGGACGACAAGAAGCGCAAGGCCTTCGCGCTCGCGCTGCTGGCCGCGTTCCGCTCGCTGCGCAGCCTGCGCTACGTGCCCGCGCCGCCCACGCCGCACACGCGCCGCGTGCTGGTGATCCTGGCGCTCGTGCGCTCTGAGCTGCTCGCGCTCGTCGGCTACCTCGAGGGCGATCTGCCGCGCCTGTGCGCCACCCCCGAGGGCGTTGGTCCTGCCGCGCAGGCGGGCCGGGCCAGCGCCACCCCGCTGCGCGACGCGCTCATCAAGGTCGCGCCGCTGCTCGCCGGGCCCATCGTCGACCGCCGTCAGCTCGACGACACGCGCGACGAGCTCGTCGAGGCCACCAAGAACTGCATCGGCGCCCTGGCCGCCGGCCTCGATCCCACCCTCGACCGCAAGGCGCTCTTCGAGGACGACGCCGCCCGCCTGGAGCTCTCCGAGCGCCTGCGCCGCGACCTCTGGGTCTTCGCCGAGATGTGCCGCCACACAGCCAAGAAGCTCGAGGTCGCGCAGGCCGGCATCAGCGTCGCCGAGCCCTTGCGCCGCTTCGCCATGGAGTTCCGCGACGTCGGCTACCAGCTCCTGCGCCACTCGGACCGCGAGCTCTTCGACCGCTTCCTGGACCTGCTCGAGGGCTGGTCCGGCGGCCGCCGCGGCGAGAGCTCGATGCTGCGCGCGCAGCGCCTGCGCGACGACTGCCGCCGCTTCGCCGAGATCCTGGACCGCGCCTTCGAGACCGTGAACAAGCGCGGCGAGCTCAAGGGCGTGGGGATCGACCAGGCCGTCTACGACGACGCGCTGAAGCGGCACTTGACGATTTCAAGTCCGCCACCCGCCAACTGAATCTCGCCATCTCACGCGCTTCTTGCTGGTTGGGGGTCTAGGGGGAGCGGCAGCTCACCCCTGGTGGAGGCTTCCCGAAGGGAAACCGGATCGCGGAGCGCCACAAAACTATGTTCAGACGGTCGGCAGCTTCGCAGGGGCAGGCGTGGGGATCTTCCTCACCCCAACCGCGACACGCTTGTCGCACCTGGTCACAAACACTCCAACGCATCGAGCCGTGGGGCACCGTTTTCGTGTGTCGATCGCGTTTCTTTGCGCAAGAATGTCCTTTGTGATTTCATGGGCTTGAGCATATAAGCTGACCAAACGGTCGCCGACGCGTTGAACCTTTGATTCGGGCGCGGTTCTTGCTCTCAAATGCGCCGCGTCGTAGACGGGCGTCCGTAGTTCTACGTGGAGGGACACTTGATCGACTTGCACCCATTCCGGCAGCGCACCTTGCGCGCCCGGGCCACCATCGAAGGCGTCGGACTCCACAGCGGCGCGAACGTGCGCCTCACCCTCTGCCCCGCGCCGGTCGACAGCGGCATCGTCTTCGAGCGCGCCGACCTCTCCCCCCGCGTCGAGATCCCCGCCCGCGCCGAGTACGTCTGCGACACCCGCCTCAACACCTCGCTGGGCAAGAACGGCCACAAGATCGGCACCGTCGAGCACGTCCTCTCCGCCCTCGCGGGCTGCGGCATCGACAACGCGCGCATCGAGGTCGAGGGCCCGGAAGTCCCCATCATGGACGGCAGCGCGGCCCCCTTCGTGCAACTCGTGCGCGAGGCCGGCCTCACCGAGCAGCGCGCGGCCCGGCGCTACCTGCTCATCAAGAAGCCCATCGAGGTGCGCGACGGCGACAAGCTCGCCCGCTTCGTGCCCGCGCGGCGCTTTTCCATCGCGTACACCATCGACTTCAAGCACCCGCTCATCAACGACCAGTCGCACCGGCTGGAGATGAACGAGAAGGCCTTCCAGAAGGAGATCGCGCGGGCGCGCACGTTCGGCTTCAAGCGCGACGTGGAGCGGCTGCACGCGGCCGGCCTGGCGCGCGGCGGTTCGCTCGAGAACGCGGTCGTGGTGGACGACTTCAACATCCTGAACCCGGAGGGCCTGCGCTTCCCGGACGAGTTCGTGCGCCACAAGATCCTCGACGCGGTGGGCGACATCTCGCTCATCGGCATGCCGGTCATCGGGCACCTGGAGGCCGTGAAGTCGGGCCACGCGATGAACCACCTGCTGGTGATGAAGGCGCTCACCGAGGTCGGGGCGTCCGAGGTGGTGCGGCCGCAGGAGGAGCACGAGCTCTCGGCGATGCAGGCGCGGGTGCCGATGCTCGCGGGCCTCGAGGTCGCCTAGCGCAGGCGATTCCGGATTACAGCCGGAATCAGTCACATTCCAGACACACGGAAACCGGGAAATTCCAGAATTTCCCCGTGACTTCACTGTGATCCGCTGTGTGCGCAGAGTCACACAGACGCAGCTTTGCGCCCTTGCGGCGCACTGGGTCAATTGGCCTATGGTGAGGGCATTCGCATGCCCAACCCTGAGATCCATCTCCGACTCGTCCATCCACAGGGGAGCCCCGAGGGGCGGATGGAGCTGCTCAACACCATCACGGCGGCCGCTGATGAAGCGCCGACCATCGAGGAGGCGCTGCGCGCGGCGTTGGCGCACCTCTGCGCGTTCATGAGCTGGGAGGCCGGCCGGCTCGAGCTCACCGAGGAGGCCGGGGACCTGCAAGGCCGCTCGCTCTGGCACCTGACGCTGCCCGGGAAGCTGCACAGCTATCGGCGGCTGGCCGAGTCGCGGCGCCGCTCGGGAGTGGTGGGGCGCTACACCAACGAGGCCTCGCCGCTGTGGACGCTGCTGGCGGACGCCGAGCAGTACGGCTCGGGCATCCGGGCGACGTTCACGCTGCCGGTGCAGGTGCGCGGGCGCGTGTTCGCGGTGCTGGAGTTCTTCGCGCCGACGCCGGAGCGGCCCGACGAGGCCGTGCTCGAGGTGATCGCGTTCGCCTGCTCTGAGCTCGGGCGCATCCTGCAGCGCAAGCCGGCCGACGATGCCCTGCGGCGCAGCGAGCGCGAGTACCGGATGCTCTTCGAGCACGCGCACGACGGCGTGCTCATCATCGACCCGCAGGACGAGATCGTGCTCGACGCGAACCTGCGCGCCTGCACCATCTACGCGTGCACGCGGACGGACCTCATCGGGCTGCCGCTGACCACGCTGTGGGCGGATCCGGAGCTGGAGCGGCGCCGGCTGCACGAGCTGCTCCTGGGGCGCGGGAGCGCGCGCTACGAGGCCATCCACCAGCGCAAGGACGGCGCGTCGATCGTGATCGAGACCTCCGCGGGGCCGGTCGAGTTCCGCGGGCGGCGCGCGGTGTGGATGGCGAACCGCGACGTGACCGAGAAGCGGCGCGTGCTGGACGCCCTGCGCGCGAGCGAGGAGCGCTATCGGCTGCTGTTCGAGTCGAGCCCGCAGCCGATGTTCGTCTATGACGCGCTCACGCTGCGCTTCTTGGCCGTGAACGAGGCGGCCGTGCGGCGCTATGGCTATGGCCGCGATCAGCTCTCGCGCATGACCATCGCCGAGCTGCGGTCGGCCGAGGATCCGGGGACCGAGCCGGCCCTGGACCCGATGATGACCGAGCCGTCCGTGTGGCGGCACCGCAAGGCCGACGGGTCGATCATCGACGTCGAGGTGACGTCGCACGAGATCGACTTCGAGGGGCGGCGCGCGCGTCTGGCGGTGGCCAACGACGTGACCGAGCGGCTGCGCGCGGAGGAGAAGCTCTGGCACGCGGCGTTCTATGACTCGCTCACGGGTCTGCCGAACCGCGCGCTGTTCATGGAGCGGCTGGGTCAGGCGCAGGCGAGGGCGCACGGGCGCGGGGCCGCGGGGTACGGCGTGCTCTTCCTCGACCTCGACCGGTTCAAGTTCGTCAACGACTCCTTGGGTCACCGCGCGGGCGATGCGCTGCTCGTGCAGATCGCGCGCAGGCTCGAGCGGCTGCGGCGCGCGGGGGACACGGTGGCGCGGCTGGGCGGCGACGAGTTCGCCATCCTGGTCGAAGGCGTGAAGGACGCCGAGGACGCCGCGCGCGTGGCCGAGCGCGTGCAGCGCGAGCTCAACCTGCCCTTCATCGTCGGGCCCGAGGGGAGCCAGCAGGAGATCTACAGCTCGGCCTCGATCGGCATCGCGCTGGGGACGCTCTCGGAGCAGCGGCCCGAGGACCTCCTGCGCGACGCGGACACGGCGATGTACCGCGCCAAGAGCCAGGGCGCCTCGCAGCACGCGGTGTTCGACATCACCATGCACGACCGCGCCGTGGCCGTGCTGCAGATGGAGAGCGACCTGCGGCGCGCCATCGAGCGCAACGCGCTGTGCGTGCAGTACCAGCCGGTGGTGACGCTGGACACGGGCGCCATCACGGGCTTTGAGGCCTTGTCGCGCTGGCCGCATCCGCGGCGCGGGTGGATCTCGCCGGCGGAGTTCATCCCGCTCGCCGAGGAGACGGGCCTCATCGGGCCGATGGACCGGCAGGTGCTGGCCGAGGCGTGCACGCGCTTGAAGGAGCTGCAGCTCGCGCACCCGCGGGAGGTGCCGCTGACGATGTCGGTGAACCTCTCGGGCCGCGAGCTCTTGCAGAGCGATCTGGTCGAGCAGGTGGACGCGATCTTGAAGCGCACGGGCGTCGATCCGTCGAGCCTGCGCCTGGAGATCACCGAGACGGTGCTGGTCGAGAACGCGTCCGCGGCCGAGCGTTCGCTGTCGCGGCTGCGCGCGCTGGGCCTCAAGCTCTGCATCGACGACTTCGGCACCGGGTACTCGAGCTTGAGCTACCTGCACCGGATGCCCATCGACGTGCTCAAGGTCGACGCGAGCTTCGTGCGCTCGATGGGGACCGACGAGAAGAACCGCAAGATCGTCGAGACCATCGTGGTGCTGGGGAAGAACCTGGGCGTCGAGGTGGTGGCCGAGGGCGTCGAGACGGAGGCGCAGGCGGCGCAGCTCGCGCGGCTCGGGTGCTCGACGGTGCAGGGATACCTGTTCGGCGGGCCGGTGGACCTGGAGGAGGCGGAGCGGCGGCTCTTGGCGCAGGAGGCGGCGCGGGTGGGGGCGGCGCACGTGGCGCCGAAGGCGGGCTAGCGACTCCGGCACGCTCAGCGCCCGCACCCGCTCGGCCAGCCGCTCCGCGAACAGCCGGTACACGCGCACCGCCGCCGTCGGGTGCGCGAAGAGGAAGTGGTCGAACCGCGGACGGTCGATCTTCAGCGCGCGGACCCACGTGGACGCGACCACGCGGGCTGACGTCAGCGCGCGCGAGATGAGCGAGATCTCGCCCAGGAAATCGCCGCTGGAGAGCGAGTTCAGGTGCTTGGCGCCCGTGAGGCCGAGCGCGAGGACTTCGGCCGTGCCCTCGACGATCACGAGCAGACCCGGTCCCTCGACGCCGACCTCGATCAGCACCTCGCCTGGGTTGAACGTGACCTCCTCCGTCGCGCGGTAGAGGTCCTTCATGTCGCTCATCGACAGGCGGCCGAAGAGCGGGATCGACTTGAGGAACGCGTAGCCCTCCTCGGGGAGGCTGGCGAGCTCGGCGGCCGGGTCGGTGTCGGTGCTGGGCTTCTTGGCGGGCGAGGCCGGCGCGGGCGAGACGGGCATCACCTCGCCGGAGATGTTGGCTCGGATGACGGTGCTCTGCTGGTCGGCCACCACCACGTTCGACACCTGCGGCGGGATGGTCTTGAGCTCGCGGTCGGTCTCGTAGCGGCCCTTGAGGCGCGCGATGCGTGACTGCATGCGCTCGACGTGCTGCGCGAGGTTCTGCTTCTCGAAGAGGGCGAGCAGGCGCTCGTGCAGGTCCAGGTCCTTGCGTGCGGTCTCGTTGTCGCGCAGGGCGTCGGCGAGGACGTGCGTGGCCTCGCTGATGCGGTTGCGCGCGACGAGCAGCTCGGCCAGGCGCTTCACGGCTGCGGTCTTCTCCTGTGCGTCGCCGGGGACCTGACGCAGGGCCTCGATCTCGCCGCGCGTGTTCTTGAGCTCGCGGTAGACCTTGGAGGCCGCGAAGGGTCGCTGCGCGCGCAACAGGCAGTCGGCGAGCGCGGCCTTGTCGCCCAGCTCCTCGAAGAGGGGGATGGCCTTGTCGGTCTGGCCGCCGGCGTCGTAGGCGCGCGCGGCCTCCTTGATGTTGCCGGCGCGCTCGTGACAGGTGCCGGCGTTGCCGAGATCGCCGGACTCCTCGAACAGGCGGGCGGCCTCGGGCCACTCCTTGGCGGCCTCGTGCAGGCGGGCCGCGCGGGAGAAGTCGCGGGCCTGCGCGAACATCTTGGCGCCCAAGAGCCGGAGCTGCGAGCTCGACTTCTTGAGCACGTTGAAGAGCTGCTCGGCGACGCCGCGGCCCGAGTCCTCGTAGAGGCGCACGGCCATGTCCAGCTCGCCCTGTTGCAGCGTGGCCTGCAGGACCGCCAGCACGTTGCCGCTCGTGACCGCGACGCCCGCCTGGTCGGGGTCGTCGTTCACCTCATAGGAGCTGCGCGTGGGCCGGTAGGGCATGGGGTGACTGTACCCAAGTTTGCGGCAGGTGTTGAATTTCCGCACCCCGCGCGGCCGCGATCAGCCCGCGACGCGCCCGATGCCGTGCTTGCGGTGCTCC
Source organism: Deltaproteobacteria bacterium (assembly GCA_018266095.1). Lineage (GTDB taxonomy): Bacteria > Myxococcota > Myxococcia > Myxococcales > 40CM-4-68-19 > CAIWCD01. The sequence continues at coordinate 1,794 of JAFEBC010000236.1, read as the reverse complement.
TTCAAGATGCAGCGGTCCTGCACCACGAACAGGCCGGCCTTGCGGGCGCGCTCGGCGGCGGCGTGGTCGATGACGCCCTCTTGCAGCCAGATGGCCTTGCCGGGCAGCGCGAGGATCTCGTCGACGTGCGCGGCCACGTACTTCGAGTGGCGGAACACGTCCACGACATCGACCGGGTGCGGGATGTCGGACAGCTTCTCGAACACGCGCTCGCCCAGGATCTCGCCGCCTCCCGGACGCACGGGGATGATCTTGAACCCCTGTGATTGCATGTACATGGCCACCGAATACGAGGGCCGGTCCGGGTCGGTCGAGAGCCCGAGGACGGCGATGGTCCGCACGCCCGTCAGGAAGCGCTTGATGTCGTCATGTGGCGGATTCTCGTAGGGCACGGAAGATCACGCTCCTTGCAGCGGTTGACGAGGCTCAGCCCTCGATCCTAGGGTGCGCGGCCCCGAAGTCCAAAAGGGCCCTTTTTGGAGAGTGACATGAAGCGCCTTGCCATCGCCAGCCTCGCCGCAATCCTCAGCGCCGCCTGCACCGCAAACGCGGGCAAGACCGCGCCCAACACCGCGGCGAGCTCGCCGACTGCCATCGCGCCGACCACCAAGATCGGTGAGATGGATGGCGCGCCGATCACGTACGCCGACCTGGAGAAGGACATCGGCACCAAGGTGCGCCAGGCCGAGGTCGAGTACCTGACCAAGGTGTACGACCTGCGCAAGGGCGCGCTGGACGAGCTCATCACCAAGCGCCTGTTCGAGGGCGAGGCCAAGAAGGTCAACAAGTCGCTGGACCAGTGGTTCCAGGAAGACTTCATGGCCAAGGTGCCGGGCCCGAGCGAGGCGGAGATCAAGGCGTTCTACGAGGAGCACAAGGCGCAGATGCCCCCGGGCCAGAGCTTCGACGAGCTCAAGGGCCAGATCTCGGCGTTCGTGAAGCGGCAGAACGGTCAGAAGCACATGACTGAGATGCTCGACGCCCTGAAGAAGGTGCACGGCGTGAAGCTGTCGCTGGCGGCGCCGGAGCTGCCGCGCATCGACGTGGCGGCGACGGGGCCGGTGCGTGGCAACAAGGACGCGAAGGTCACGATCATCGCGTTCTCGGACTTCCAGTGCCCGTTCTGCAGCCGCGTGGTGCCGACGCTCGAGAAGGTGATGAAGGACTACGACGGCAAGGTGAAGCTGGTGTTCCGCAACTTCCCGCTCGACTTCCACCCGATGGCCGAGAAGGCCGCCGAGGCGGGCGCGTGCGCGAACGAGCAGGGCAAGTTCTGGGACATGCACGACAAGATGTTCGGCGACCAGAGCAAGCTGGCCGTGGAGGACCTGAAGAAGACGGCGCACGCCATCGCGGGCATCGACGCGGCGAAGTTCGACGCGTGCCTCGACGGCGGCGGCAAGAAGGAGCTCATCGACGCCGACCAGAAGGCGGGCTCGGAGGCGGGCGTGACCGGGACGCCGGCGTTCTTCATCAACGGCATCTTCATCAACGGCGCGCAGCCGTATGAGCAGTTCAAGGACGCGATCGACCGCGAGCTGAACAAGGGGTAGGTTCCCGCAGCGAGCCGAAAGCAAAGCGCGACGGTTCACCGCAGAGACGCCGAATCGCTGAGGATCAGGTGCTCTTGCACTGATCTCGGCGATGGCGGCTCCTCGCACCGCGGCGAACAAGACACCTGAACATTCTGCGTTTCTGCGCCTCTGCGGTGAATGTTCCAGTCTGGAGTCCGGAGTCCACATGCGTCTGACCAAGGCATTCATTCCCACTTTGAAGGAGCTCCCCGCCGACGCG
>JAFEBC010000235.1 GCA_018266095.1 Deltaproteobacteria bacterium | reverse complement strand
GAAGTCAGGCTGGGTGCTTCAAGGCGAACTTAAAATCCGCTCCCCGGCGGCGAGCGGCTGGTGACGCCCGTGGGCAGCGGCACCCAGGTCGGGTCGTTCGTGGGCAGGTCCTTGGGCGTCTCGACCTCCACCACCGTCTTCTCGTCGTTGTAGTAGGCGAGCTGGCCGATGCACTGCTCGGCGTCCTGGCGAAGCTGCGACACCTTCGAGGCGGCGATGGTGGCCTTGTTGAACGCGTGCTGGCTCGCGTCGTCGTCGCGGCGGGCGTTGGCGTCCTTCATGTCGCTGGCGGCGGTCTCGGACACGCGCACGAGGCCGCGCCCCTGGCCCAGCTCCTCGCTCACGCAGTTGAGCTTGACGATGTCGCGCTCCTGGCGCGCCTGCGCCGCGAGCCGCTCGACCTGGCTGGAGAGGTCGCTCATCTTGGTGAGCTGCGCCTTCACGCGGGCCTCGCGCTCGCTGGCCGAGAGCCGCTCTTCGGGCGGATTCTCCGCGGCGCGCGGGGCGGTCTGAGCCCTCGCGCCGGTCGGCAGCAATGCAGGGAGCAGGGCGCACAGGATGAACGCGGCTGGGATGCGCATGGACAAAGCTCCCGTCAGCAGGGTGTTGAGCTTCGCCGACCCAATCTGGGCAGATCTTCTCATCCCGCAACTACCTTCCGGCGACCGAGGCGAAGTTCAACACCCTGCTCGGGCGCGACATGCGCCAAGTCTTCGAAAACAGTCGATTCTAGGAGGCGCGACGGCAGTGGGTCAAACCACTTTGACCTACGTCAGGTGGACGACTGCCTTGGCCCGAAGGTTCCCAAAAACCAGCGTCAATTCGAGGGCTGGAAGAGGAACGGGAAGCTCACGGGCGTGTCGGCCTCGGGCGTGAACGGCAGGCGCCAGGCCTTCACGAGGCGCATGACGCAGCTCGCGACCTCGTCGTTGCCCATGGTGTCGCTGTCGATGCTGACCTCGACCACCTGTCCGCGGGTGCCGATGGTGAAGCGGACCACCAGCTTGCCGCGCAGGGCCGGGTTGCGCTTGAGCTGCGCGTCGTAGCAGCCCTGGATGGAGCGCAGGCGCAGGCGGATGAACTTGCCCAAGGCCTCCTTGTCGACTGTCGGCGAGTCGACATCGGCGTCGCCCTCGGCGCTGACCGAGCCGCGCACGGCCACGTCCTGCTTCTCGCGCAGCTTCACGTTGCCGCCGCCCGTGGTGGCGAGCCCGCCGATGGAGGCCGCTTGCGCCGTGCCTTCACCCTTGCGCCCGCCGCCCGCGTCCGTGGCGATGGCCACGCCGCCCGCACCCGCGAGCGCCGCGCCGATGTCGTCCGAGAACCCGCCGCCCGCCGCCAGCACGTTGGCGAGCGCGCCGCCCTGGCCCGACGCGACCGAGCCGAGGATCTTCACGAGCCCCTTCTGCGCGACGGTCTTCTGGACCTCGGCCTTGTGCTCCGCCGAATCCTTCGGAGGCTCTTCCTTCTTCTTCTCCTCCTTCTTGACCTCTTCGGCCGGCTTCTCTTCCTCGGGCGGCTTCTCTTCTTCCGGCGGCTTCTCCTCGGGCTTCTCGGGCACGAGCAGCTTGGCGAAGCGGTCCGGGATCTCCTCCATCTGCGCCTCTTCCGGAGGCAGATCGCGGCGCGACACGGCGAGGATGAGGCCCAGGTGCAGCGCGAGCGAGATGGCGAGCAGCGCAAAGAACGTGTGGTCCGTGACGTTCCACAGCGTCCCGCGCACCTCCTTCGGCAGCACGGGCGGCTTGGGCGCCGGCGGCGGCTGCGCGAGGTGGAACACAAAGGTGATGTCGTTCAGGCTGACGCGGCCCTTGGCGCCGTCCTCCAGCGCGAGCTCGTAGTGCCCGCCGACCTGCTTGGCGAGGCCCTCCTTGCGCGCGGTGGCGAGGTCGAGATCGCGGCCCGAGAGCGAGAGCTTGCCGCGCATGGTCTCGGTGAACACCAGCGTGGGCTTGCCGTCCTTGTGCACGAACAGGCCGTACGACTCGGGCAGCTTCGAGAGCGGCAGCGGGAACGTGTTGCGCTCGCCCTCGCCGATGGACACGAGCCCGCCCTCGGGGAAGAACTTGTCGCCGATGAACTTGCCCTCGCGGATGACTCCCACGTGCAGGGCCTTCTTGGCGGGCATCTAGAAGGGATCCTTCTCGCAGCTCTTGGTGATCTTGGGCAGGAAGCTCTCACGCTTCTCGGCCTGATCAAATCCCTGATTCGAGCGCTGCAAGATGAAGAACGCCTGCGGCTTCTGGATGCGGCCCTCGACGGTGAAGGCGTCGAGCCTGAGCACGCGCTTCTTGGGCGCCTGCTCGGACTTCGTGGCCGGCGGCGGCTCCTTGGCGGGCGGCGTCTGGGGCACGGCGTCCTCCGCGCGCACGGCGAACGAGAGCGACGCACAGGCGAGCGCGCACGAGATCAGGGCTTGGGGCAGTGCCCTACGCAGGGCTCTGGGCACGGCTCTGGCAGCGGCGCGCGTCACTTGTCGTCGTCCTCCTTGCCGCCCAGCTTACCAGAGGGTTTGGCCGGCGTGGGCTGCGCCGGCGCGCTGTCGTCCTCGTCGATCTTGCCGAGCTTGCCGGCCTCGCGCTTCTTCTTGTCGTCCTCGACCTTCTTGGCCGCCTCGGCCTTCTTGAGCTTGTCGCGCTCCTCGCGGGCCAGGCGGTCCTTCTCCTTCTTGATGAGCTTGTCGGCCTCACCTTCCCAACGTCCGAGCTTGGGATCCGATCCACCCGCCTCGCGATATTTCGACAGCCACGTGCGCGCGGTGCTCAAGCGGTCGAGCGCGGGCGTGCCCTTGAAGTCGCCGTCCAGGTACAGCACGCCCAGGTTGAACAGCGGATTCGGATCGTTCGGACGCAGCGCGAGCGCCTTCTGGTACGCGGCCTCGGCCTCTTGATCGCGCCGCGCGCCGCGCAGGGCGTTGCCCAGGTTGAGCCACACGCCGGGACGATCGGGCTCGAGCTTGGAGGCCTCGGTCAGCTCGCGCGCGGCGCCCTCGAAGTCATTGGCTTCGACGAGCAAGATGCCCAAGTTGTTGCGCGCCTCGACGAGCGACGGATCGCATTGAACGGCGCGCCGGAAGGCCTCCAGCGCGAGCGCCTTCTGCTCCAGCGCGAGCAGGATGAACCCCTGCGCGTTCGCCACCTGCGCGTTGGTGGGCTCCACGGCCTGCGCGGTGTCGAGCACGTCGCGCGCGAGCTCGAGCTTCTTCTCGCGGTACCAGACGTCGCCGAGGATGAGCATCGCGCCCACGTTGCGCTCGTCGGCCTTGAGCACGCGCTTGGATTCGGCGAGCGCCTGCTCGAGCTTGCCCTCGGCCACGAGCACGCGCGCGAACTGGTTGCGCAGCGGCAGGCTCGCGGGGAACTGGCCGATGCGCTGGAGCAGGCCCGCGTGCGCGTTGGCGAGGTCCCCGGTCTTGAGCTCCAGACGCACCAGGTTCTCGCTCGCGGCCGCGTTGTCCGGCTGCACGCGCAGGACCTCGCGGAGCTGGTTCTTGGCCTCGGCGATGCGCCCGCCGCGCAGCATGAGCACAGCAGCGTTCACGCGCGCCTGGGTGAGCGTGGGATCGTCCGAGGCGGCGTTCAAGTAGCGCTGGATCGCGCCCGCGGAGTCGCCCGCCTGCACCGCGGCCTGCGCGGCGTCGAAGGCCTCTTGGGCTTGGGCCTTCTTCTCCGCGGACACGTCGACTTGCGGCGCGGGAGGTGCGGCCTCGGGCTTGGCGCCTTCGGGGAGCGCGGGCGTCTCGACGGGCTTCTGCGGCTCGCCAGTCTCGCCGGCCTGGCCCGGCTTCTCGTCCGGCTTCACCTCCTCGGTGGCGCACGCGGAGACGCAGGCGAGCCCACACGCGAGGACGAGCGCGAGCGAACGTGCGCCCAGCGCGGACGCGCCGCGATCACTTGTCAAAGACAAGCATCGCGGCCACGCGCGATCCAGGCGTGCGCGTGGGGCGCTCACTTGTCATCCTCCGAGCCGCCCAGCTTGTCCGACGGCGGCGCCTTGGGCTTCTCGTCCTTGGACTTCCCGCTCGAATCCGTGGGCGCGATCGGCGCCGCGCTGCCCTTGGCCGAGAGCCCGCCCGCATCACCCGCGCCCGCAGCCGGCGCCGCGAGCTGCGGCTTGTCCACCGGCGTGCCGTCCGCCAGCGCGAGCGCCGTGGGCGAGAACGGCTCCAGGAGGTACTCCTCCTTGGGATCCTTGAGCAGCGGGAAGCTCTTGTGATCGTAGCGGTCCAGCGACTCGAGGATGCGCCGCGTCCACTCGTTGGCGATCTTCAGCTCGCGCGCCGTCTCGATGGCCTTCTTGTACGCCGCGATCGCGCGCTCATCGATGGGCACCGACGCCTGCGCCAGCGTGTCCTGGTACTGCGCGACGTACTCGTCGCCGAGCCGCTTCAGCTCCGGCGGCACCGGCGCCTCGGTGAGCGCGTTCGAGAAGCGCTCGTCCACGTGCCCCACGCGATACAGCGCGGCCACGATCCAGTCCGGCCGCTTGTACTTCACGGCCACGTCCTTGTAGAGCGCCAGCACCTTCTCGCGCTCCTCGGCCTTCTTGGTCAGCGCCGCCTTGAGCGACTTGTCGAACGCGTTGCCGCGGCCGTGCGCCTCGATCCTGATCTTGTCGTACGAGGCGAACTCGAGCTCGGCGAGGTTGAACTTCGCCTCCGCCGCGCTCGCCGACGCGAGCAGCTCTGAGGGACCGAGCTTGCGCTTGTCGTACTCGCTCACGGCCTCCTCGAAGGCCTGGTGCGCCGCCGCTTCGCTCCCCAGCTTCTGGAACGACAGGCCGATCTTCAAGTACGCCTGGACGATGCGCTCCTTCTCTTTGTCATTGCGCTGGAAGCGCCGGATGTAGTCGGTGAAGTCCGCGATCGCCTGCTTCCAGTCCTTGCGCTTCTCGGCCACCAGCGCGGCCTTGAAGAGCATCTGCGGCGCGTCCTCGCGATCCGGGAAGAGCTGCGCGTACCGCGAGAACGCCTTCTGCGCCTCGTCGTACCGCTGCAGCCGCTCCAGCGCGTGCGCGAGGTTGTAGGCCGCGTCCGCCCGCTTCTGCGAGGTCGGATAGTTGTCGACGAGCGTGTTGTAGCGATCGATCGCCTTGTCGAAGTCGAACGCCTTCTCCGCCGAATAGCCGACGAGGAAGAGCGCGGTGTCGGCGAGCTGGCTCTGCGGATACTGCGTGAACAGGCGCTCGTAGGTCTTGAGCGCGGAGTCGTAGCGGAAGGCCTGCTGGTAGCAGAACGCCGCGTTGTTGAGCGCCTTGTCCGCGAACTCGACCTTCGGATCCTCGTCGACCGCGGCGAGGAAGAGCTTGGCCGCCTCCTCGTACTGCTTGGCGTCCACCAGCTGCGTCGCACGCTTGAAGCGCGCGCCCAGGCGGATGCCGGAGAGCTCGCCGCGCCGCTTGGTCTCGAGCTTCTTGCCGCCCGTCTGCAATTGCTCGGCGGAGAACTCCTCGACCTTCGCCCAGTCCTGCTCGGCGAGGTACGTCTCGAGGATGAGGTTGCTCGCGAACTCGGCCACCTCGCTCTGCGGATAGACCTCGAGCAGGATCTTGAAGCGCTTG
>JAFEBC010000234.1 GCA_018266095.1 Deltaproteobacteria bacterium | reverse complement strand
GGCCGCCCGGCACCGCCGGGCTACTTCTTCTTTGCTGCCTTCTTCGCCGGCTTCTTTGCCGCAGCCTTCTTCGGAGCGGCCTTCTTTGCACCCTTCTTCGCTGCCATCGTTCCCTCCAGGGAATTGAGTGAACTGCGAAAACGTCGTCACGATACAGACGCGATTCGATCGGGTCAAGGAATGCTCCGAGTGTCTGCGCAGGTTTTTTGCCTCGGAGATGCGGATTGACCCCATGTCCGTGAACCGATAAACGGCTCACGCCGCCCTCGCGGCAACCCATGCAACCAGATCAAATCGCCACCGATCCCAGCGCCTCCGCAACCGCTCCCGAATCGATCCCGACCGCGCCCCGCGCGGCTCCGGAGATCGCCGACGAGCTGCTCGACTCCGACGCCGTGAAGGTGGTGCGACGCTTGCGCCAGCGCGGACACATCGCCTATCTCGTGGGCGGTTGCGTGCGCGATTTGCTGCTCGGCCAGCGGCCAAAAGATTTTGACGTCGCGACCAGCGCGCACCCCCATCAAGTGAAGGAAACCTTCCGAAACTGCCGTTTGATCGGCCGCCGCTTCCGCCTCGCGCACGTCTATTTCCGCGGCGGAAAGGTGATCGAGGTGTCCACCTTCCGCTCGAATCCGCTCGAAGGTGCCACCGAAGCCGCAGCGCTGCCGCAGGATCTGCTCATCCGCCACGACAATGTGTTCGGCACCGAGCAGGAGGACGCGCGCCGCCGCGACTTCAGCATCAACGGCCTCTTCTACGACATCGACAACGGCAAGGTCGTCGATCACGTCGGCGGCAAGGACGACCTCGGCGCGCGCCGCGTGCGCACCATCGGCAACCCCGACGTGCGCATGCGCGAAGACCCGGTGCGCATCCTCCGCGCCATCCGCTTCGCCGCGAAGTGCAACCTCGCCATCGAGGCCGAGACCCTCTCGGCGATGAAGGCCCACGCGCAGGAGATCCCGCGCTGCGCCCCGCCGCGCGTGCTCGAGGAGCTCTTGAAGCTCGTGCGCTCGGGCTCGTCGCGCCGCTGCCTCGAGCTCTTGTCCGAGACGGGCGTGCTCAAGATCCTGCTCCCGCCGCTCGCCGCGCACCTCACCGCCGCCGGCGACGCCGAGTCGCAGAAGCTCCTGCGCGCGCTCGAGGCCCTCGACAAGCACGTGCAGCAGGACGAGGTCCCCTCCGACGCGGTGCTGCTCGCCACGCTGCTCTGGCCGCTCCCGCGCGCCGGCGCACCGCAGGGCCCGATCCCCAAGCCTCCTCCGCCGTCTGCTGACGGCGCGAAGGACGCCGCCGCCCCCGCTCCCGACGCCGCCGCGGATGCGCCGCAGGCCGAGGGTGCGCCCGCCGCCGCCGCCGCGGATGACGAGATCGATCCCGATCTGCTCGCGCTCGATCGCGCCCTCTCCGACGAAGACGACGACGAGGACGACGACTCCGAGGCCGCCGGCGACTCCGCAGACGGCGACGACGACGAGGACGACTCCGAAGACTCCGAATCCGGCGCGAGCGAGTCCTCCGCAGGCTCATCCGCTCAGGGCTCCGCGCCCGCATCCGCAGAGCCCGCGCCCGCCACCGTGACCGCCGCGCCCGCCGAGTCCGGCCTGCGCAAGGTCGAGGACGACGAGCGCCTCACGGCTCAGGGCATCCCCACCTTCTCCATGGGCGGCAACTCGCAGCCGTGGTCCTTGCCCGCGAACGTGGTCCCCGCCGAGGTCGTGCTCACCGAGATGGTCCGCACCGCGCGCCTCCCGCGCCGCGTGGCCGAGCGCTGCCGCCTCATCCTCTCGGTCCAGTCGCTCCTCGCCGGCGACAAGAAGCGCCGCGGCAAGTTCTCCCCGGTGCTCTTCTCGCGCCAGAGCATCTTCCCCGAGGCCCTCGCAGTCTTCGAGCTCACCGTCGCCGGCACGGGCGTGGGCGCCGACCAGCTCGCCAAGTGGCAGCAGATCCACGTCGAGAACTGGCAGCCCACCAGCGAGACCGTCCCCTCGATGCGCGAGGGCGGAGAGCGCCCCAAGCGCCGCCGCCGCGGTGGCCGCCGCAGGCGCAGGAATTAGAAGAGGCTTCACAAGGAGGGAGGGCGCGCCTGTGACTCTCGCCTCCTGACTCTTTCTTCACGTTCCGAACAGCAGAAGGGCCCGCTTCCTCATCGGAGCGAGCCCTTCTCTGCTTCGAGCCTGCGGTTGGAGTCCCTCGCCTTTGCGCCCTTGTCCGTTCGCCAGGCTACTTCGCCGGCTCCGCCGCCCCATCGCCGACCTGCTCCGGCAGCCTCTCCGTCATCATCCCGATCGTCCACGGCTCCGCGCGGTCCCGCGAGCTCTGCTTGATCAGGTCCAGCGCCGCCACCGCGCGCACGTACTTCGCCTTGTCGTCCGCCGCGAAGAAGATGACGGGCTTGCCCTGCACGGCCTCGACCGCCTTGGCCTCGCCGTACCACTTCTTCAGATCGTCGACCGCCGTCTCGTCCGTCGTGGGCTGGCCGTTGATGGTGAACTTCCCCTCGGCGTCGACGCGCAGGATGAACGTCGAACCCCCGAAGCAGCGAGGCCGGCTGTGAGGCCGGCCCCGCGACAACCATCCCTGTCTACTTCGGCCCCGGTGCTGGCGCGGGAGCCGGCGTCGGCGCCCCCGGCGTGCCCTCAGCGCCACCTTGCTCAGCGAGCTTCTCGGTCATCATCCCGATGATCCAAGGCTCCGCGCGATCCTTCGTGCTCTGCTTGATCAAGTCCAGCGCCGTCACCGCGCGCACGTACTTGGTCTTGTCGTCCGCCTCGAAGAAGATGATCGGCTTGCCCTGCTTGGCCTCGAGCGCCTTCGCCTGGCTGTACCACTTCTTCAGATCCTCGACGGCCGTGTCATCCGTCGTGGGGTTGCCGTTGATGGTGAACTTCCCCTCGGCGTCCACGCGCATGATGAACTGCTTGTAGTCCGGATCCGGCGGCGGCGGCGGCGTGACCTCTTCCTTGTCCGGCACGCGAACCGAGATCTCCTTCTCCATGAGCGGCGTCAGCACCATGAAGATGATGAGCAGCACCAGCACCACGTCGACGAGCGGCGTGATGTTGATGTCGGACCGCGGGCCCTTCTTGACCCCTACGTCAGCGCCCATGGTTCACTTCCCCGTCTTGATCTGCTCGGCCGCGAGCGAGATGCCGGTGAGGCCGGCCTTGGAGGCCCTGTCGAGGATCGGACGCACCAGCTTGTACTCGGTCTGCTGGTCGGCCTTGAGCATGATCGCCTTCTTGGCCGCCTTGGCTTCCTTCATCTTGTCGATGAGGGCGTCGAGCGTGACCTCGTCCGTCTCCACATAGACCTTGCCGTCGAGCGTAACCGACACGAAGAGCGGGTCTGGCTCGCCAGAACCGCGTGACGTCGCGTTGATCGCCTTCGGCAACTCCACGCTCTTGCCGCGCTGGAGCATCGGCGTGATCACCATGAAGATGATCAGCAGCACGAGCACCACGTCCACGAGCGGCGTGATGTTGATGTCCGATCGCACTCCCGATCGGTTGCTGCCGACGTCCGCTCCCATGGCCT
>JAFEBC010000233.1 GCA_018266095.1 Deltaproteobacteria bacterium | reverse complement strand
TTGGCCTCGTCCAGCTTGATCGCCGAGCGCCGGTACACGAGGTCGCGGACGAAGGCCGCGTCGACAGGGCTAACGGACATGCTGATGCTCCACAGGGAAGGTCGGGAATCGGCCAGCGGGCGTGGGCCGCAAGCGCTGCATGGTCTCCGCGGCGATGCCCTCGAGCGGCAACACCGCCTGCGCCAGGCCGGCCCGCGCCACGAAGCCGGGCATGCCCCACACCACCGAAGTCGCCTCGTCCTGCACCACGATCTGCGCGCCGTTCCGCGCCAGCGCCTCGCACCCGCGCAGCCCGTCCTGGCCCATGCCGGTCAGCACCAGCGCCAGCGCGCGGCCCGGGTACGTCTCGTCCACCGAGCGGAAGAGCACGTCCACCGCGGGCCGGCAGGAGTTCTCGGGCGCCTCGCGCGTGAGCTGGCAGCGCACCTCGTTGCCCTGACGCACGAGCCGCAGATGGTGATCGCCGGGGGCCACGTAGCCCTGGCCCTCCTCGGCGCGCTCGCCGTCCTGGGCCTCCACGAAGGGGATCGACCCGAGGGTCGAGAGCCGCTCCGCCAGGAGCTTGGTGAACAGCGGCGGCATGTGCTGCACCACCACCACCGGCACCTCCAGCCCGCGCGGGATGCCCTTGAACAGCTCGGCGAGGGCGTTCGGACCGCCCGTGGACGAGCCGATGGCCAGGATCTCGATCGGCTCGACCGCCTTGATGGGCGTGCGCGGTCGCGGACCAGGCCGCGGCGCTGGAGCCGCGATGACGGACCGCCCGCCCAGCGCCTTGAGCTTGGGCAAGAGCTGCGCGCGCACCTGCTCGATCGACGCCTCGCGGCTGCCCGTGTTCGCGGGCTTGGCCACGTAGTCGCTCGCGCCCCGCGCCAGGGCGTCCAGCGTGGTCGACGCCGCCCGCTGCGTGAGCGAGCTGAACATCACCACCGGCAGCTTGGGCCGCCGCTTGCGGATCTCGACCAGCAGCTCGAGGCCCGACACATCGGGCATCTCCACGTCGAGCGTGAGGACGTCCGGGTTCGTCTCCTCGAGCAGCTTGAGCGCCACCGCGGCGCTGCCAGCCGTGCCCGCGACCTCGATCTCGGGATCGCTCGCCAGCAGGTCGGACAGCATCCGACGCATCGCCGACGAATCATCGATGATCAAGGTCCGGACGGGCTTCATGCCGCTTCCTTGCCCAGCCCGAGCAGCAGCAGCTTCTCGCGCAGGACGTCCGGGGTGAACGGCTTCATCACGTACTCGTTGGCGCCGGCGTCGAGCGCGCGCTGCACCTGCGCGATCTCCGTCTCGGTGGTCACCATCATGATCGACATGCGGTCGAACTCGCGCTTGCCGCGCGTGTCGCAGAGGAACTCGTAGCCGGTCATGACCGGCATGTTCCAATCGACCAGCGCCAGGTCGACCGGGCCGCTCGTCTTGAGCGCCTCGATCGCCTGCTGGCCATCGCCGGCCTCGATCACCTCGAAGCCTTCAGCGGTCAGCGCGCGCTTCAGGATGGTGCGGGTGGCGCGCGAATCATCGACGACGAGTGCCTTCACTGGAGTCTCCTTCCCCGTGCGTGGGGCAACGATTCAGGACATCGGCTTGCGGAAGTCATGCGGCTCTCTCCTCGTGGAACCAGGGGGCCTCGGCGCGGACGATGCCGTCCACGTCGAGCACGTCGGTGATGCGGCCTTGCACCACGGCGGTGCCCAGGATCCCGGACTGCGTGGAGCAGCGCTCGACCTTGAGCTCCTGGTCGACCACGTCGACGATGCGATCGACGAGCAGGCCCACGCGCTTGACGCCGTTCGAGTGGACGATGACCGGCACCACCGCGCCGTCGTTCGCGCGCGCCGGGTGTCCCAAGAGCTGCGGCACGTCGATGATGGGCAGGATCTCGCCGCGGTACTGCACGAGCTGCCGCGTGCCCGAGCGCTCGATGAGCCGCCGCGGGAACTCCTCGAGCCGGTCCACCTGCGCCAGCGGGAGCGCCATCGCGCCGCCATCGCCGAGCCCGAACAGGAGCAGCGTCTGCTCCTCGCCGCGCCGCGCCGCACCGTTCGTTCCCTGCGCCGCCTGCGTCCGATCCTTGCCCTCGCGCCGCTGCGCGCCAGCCGCCTGCGCCACGCCGGCCACGTCGAGGATGAGCGCCACCTTGCCGTCGCCCATGATGGTCGCGCCCGCGTACACCGGCAGCCCCTTGAGCTCGCGCCCCAGCGGCTTGACCACGATCTCTTCGGTGTCGCGCACCTCGTCGACCACCAGGCCGAGCTGCTTGCCGTCGGCCTGCAGCACCACGATGAAGCGCACCTGCTCGTGCTGCTTGCCCTCGGTGTGGCCCAGCACGCGGTCCAGGTAGACGAGCGGCAGGAGCTGCGAGCGCAGCCTGAACACCGGCGCGCCGTGTACGGTCTCGATGGCCTTCTTGGCCTCGTCGGGATCGATGCGCACGAGCTCGAGCAGGTTGGCCTGCGGGATGGCGTAGCGCTGACCGCCGCTCACCGCGATGAGCGCCGGCACGATGGCCAGCGTCAGCGGGATGCGCACGCGGATGGTCGTGCCCTGACCCTTCTGGCTGAGCAGGTCGACCGTCCCGCCGATGCGCTCGATGTTCGTCTTGACGACGTCCATCCCCACGCCGCGGCCCGACACGTTGGTGACCTTCTCCGCCGTCGAGAACCCCGGCAGGAAGACGAGCTGCATCAGCTCGTGCGCGGTCATCCGCGCGAGCCGCTCGTGCGAGACCAGCCCGCGCTCCTGCGCCTTCTTGGCGATGGCGTCCACGTCGAGCCCGCGCCCGTCGTCGGCGACCTCCACGATGACCTGCCCGCCCTCGTGATACGCCCGCATCGTCAGCCGCCCGGTGCGTCCCTTGCCCGCCTGCGCGCGCGCGTCCGGCTTCTCGATGCCGTGGTCCACCGAGTTGCGCACCATGTGCGTGATCGGGTCCTTGATGGCCTCGAGCAACGTGCGATCGAGCTCGGTGTCCTTGCCGATCATCTCCACGCGCACCTGCTTGCCGCAGGTGGCCGCGAGGTCGCGCACCACGCGCGGCAGCTTGCTCCAGAGGTTGCCGATGGGCTGCATGCGCGTCTTCATGACGTGCTCTTGCAGCTCGGTGGTGATGAGGTTGAGCCGCTGCGACGAGGCCACGAACGCCGGGTCCTCCACGCGCGCGCCGACCTGCGTGATCTGGTTGCGCGTGAGCACGAGCTCACCCACGAGGTTCATCAGCTTGTCGAGGAGGCCAACGTCGACGCGGACATAGCTGTCGGAGACGGAGGACTCGGTCTCCGCCGCGGGCGATGCGGGCGGGACCTGGGCGGGCTCGCTCTCGTGGCCGCGCGACGAGGGAGCTGCGTGGTGCGCTGGAGCGTGCGCGGGGGCGGGAATGGGCGCCGCGGCGTGAGCGGGCGGAGGCGGGGGCGCGTGGGTGGGCGCCTGGGGCTGCGGGAGCGTTTGCGGAGGCGTTTGCGTTTGCGTTGGCGTTGGCGTTTGCGTTGGCGTCGGCGTCGGCGTCGGCGTCGGCGTCGGCGTCGGCGTTTGCGTCGGCGTTTGCGTAGGCGTCTGCGTTCCCGGGGTCCTCAGGGCCGCCAGCGTCGCCATCAGCGCGTCGTCGTTCCCGTCGCCCTCACCCGTGCCCGCCTCGATCGACCGCAGCATCTGCCGCACGCGGTCCACCATCGACAGCAGCGCGCTCGTCATCGCCGGGGTCAGCGTCAGCGTGCCATCGCGCAGCGACGACAGGAGGCTCTCGCCCACGTGCGTCAGCTTCTCGAGCTTCCCCAGGCCGAGGAATCCGGAGGTCCCCTTGATCGTGTGCACCGCGCGGAAGATCGACGCCAGCCGCTCGCGCGCCGTCGGATCGGCCTCCAGGGCCACGAACTCGCGATCCAACTGGTCGAGGCCCTCGTGGCTCTCCACCAGGAACTCACGGAGCGCTTCGTCTTCCAGATGCGACGCTTCCGCCATAGGACACCTCGCCCGCCGGTTCCCGGGCAATGGCTGCGGTTGCAAGCGCGCTGCCAGCGGGGAGATCCGCCTGGAATCAAACACTTGGGGGGCGTGCCGCAGGGCGACTTGGCTGCCCGTTCCCGAGCGGGGCGGCGCAGATCGGGGAGCCGCCTCCCGAAGGCAGCGAGGCCGCCGGCCCCGTGTGGGAGCGGCGGCCTCGGAGGTGTTCCTGCCGAAAGGTGCGACTACTGCTGGTCGCTGATGGCCTTCACGTAGTCCTCGCGCGAGAACGAGTTGTTGATCTTGGCGGCGTACCCGAGCGCGCGCTTGGGGTCGACCAGCTTGGGCGCGGCCGCCTGCGCCACCTCGATCTTGGTGAGCTCGTTGTTGAAGAGGTCGAGGATCATGGTCAGCATCTTCGCGGTGACGTGGTTCTTCTCCAGCATCGTCTTCACCAGCTCCGCCTTCGTGATCTCGTTCGGCTCAGCCTTGAACACGGCGAAGAAGCCGTCCCACGTGTCCTTGTCGGCCGGGAGGTTCCCGCCGCGCGCGTCGTGGCAGCCCGGGTCACCGTCGATGGCGCAAGACGTCGGCGCAGGGGCGGGCGCGGGCGTCGCCACCGGCATGGGGACCGGCACGGGCACCGGAACCGGCACGGGGACCGCGACCGCCACCTGCCCCTTGTGCTTGCCCGCGTTCCACCACTGGTCGCCGAAGTTCGGCCGGCAGTCGTAGAGGCCGAAGCGGCCGTCCCGGTTCGAGAACAGGCACTGGTTCGAGTGGGACGCGTGCAGCATCACCGCGTCGCCCACCTCGGCGGGCGCGCCGGACGGGTGCTCGATGACCCAGTGCTGCTCGCGCGCCTTCTCGTCGCACTCGACCCAGGCCAGGCCGCCCTTGGTGGTCAGGCACTCGTACGAGCCCGAGCGCAGCATGACCTTGCCGTGCTCGAGGTCGTCGATGCTGATCCCCAGGCCAGTAGAGCACTTGTCCATCTTCACCTGCGGCTTGCCCAGACCGGGCCGCAGGCACTGCTTGCTGTGGACTGCGGTGATCATGGTCTGCTCGGCGCGGGCCAGGCCCGGCACGGCGAGCACGGTGAGCAGCGACACGAAGGCGATGCGGTTCATGGTGAGCCCCTCCTCAAAGGGTGCGCGGGGTGGGTTCGTCGGTGCGCAGGTCAGGCTGATTGCACGTGGAGCGCCAACTGCGAGGCGTCCGCTGCCCGACGTTGTTTCACAGGCAACTGTGCTCGACCACCCGAGAATTCGCGCGGCTGTGAAGCGCTTCACACCTGCGTGACGGCCGTTACCGAGCGGGCTGATTCGCCGCGCCCAGTGGGGAGCGGCGTGGGCGCGCGGGACGATTCGCCCCGGACTGTCCCGGGACAGGCGCCGATGTCCCAGCCCCCGCGGCGCTCGGCGAGGGCCCGCGCTGGTCAGGCGATCTTCTGCTTCAAAGATCGCAACCGTGCGCGTACAGTGCCGCCTTCACACCTTGCCCCACATCCTTGGAGTCGCCATGAGCGCAGCGATCGAAGCCCCCAAGAGCACCGAGAAGGCCCGTCTGGACGAGGTCGTCGGTCGCCTGCGCGAGGGCAGCAAGAGCTGGGTCAAGCTGCCGCTCCCGGAGCGCATCGGCGTGGCGCGGCGGATGCTGGACGGCTTCCTCAAGGTGGCGCAGCGCAGCGTCGAGGCGTCGTGCATGGCCAAGGGCGTCGCGCTGGGCAGCCCGCAAGAGGGCGAGGAGTGGCTCGCCGGGCCGTACGCCACCTGCCGCATCCTCCGCTTCACGGTGGAGGCGCTGGAGCAGATCGCGCGCAACGGGACGACCACCATCGGCCGCACCGGCCGCACGCTCGACGGCAAGCTCAAGGTGGCGAATTACCCGCTGAATCTGCAGGACAAGGTCATGTTCGGCGGGCTCGTCGCCGAGACCGTCTTCGAGGCCGGCGTCGACGAGAAGGAGATGCACGAGCTGCGCGCGGGCTTCTACAAGAAGCCGTCGCACGAGGGGAAG
>JAFEBC010000232.1 GCA_018266095.1 Deltaproteobacteria bacterium | reverse complement strand
GAGGTCAGCGCGCGCAAGCTCATCCCCGCCCGCGCCAGCCTCGCGCAGGAGAAGAAGCGCGAGGCCGGCTTCTCCGTCATCGGCTGCGCGCGCCGCCCCAAGACCGACGACCAGTTCCGCGCCGAGCTCAAGGAGCAGATGCCGCCCGAGCTCAAGGAGGCCTTCGACGTCCTCGCGCCGAACCTCTTCTACCTGCCGTGCGACGTCGCCAACGCCGCCGATTTGCAAAAGCTGTCGACGCGCCTCGACGCGCTCCCGGGCGGGCGCAGCGCGGGCCGCCTGTTCTATCTCTCGCTCAAGCCCGAGCTCTTCGCCGAGACGGTGGCGCAGCTCGGCGCCGCGGGCCTAGTCGCCTCGGAGAAGGGCTCGGCGAGCTTCCGGCGCGTCATCATCGAGAAGCCGTTCGGCCACGATCTCGCGAGCGGCGCCAAGCTCAACGACGACCTGCACGTGCACCTGCGCGAGGACCAGCTCTACCGGATCGATCACTACCTCGGCAAAGAGACGGTGCAGAACCTCCTCGGCCTGCGCTTCCACAACACCATCTTCGAGCCCGTGTGGAACAACGAGCACGTCGAGCTCGTGCAGATCACCGTCGCCGAGGACCTCGGCATGGAGGCCGGCCGCGGCGGCTACTACGACGGCACGGGCGCGCTGCGCGACATGATGCAGAACCACATGCTGCAGATCCTGGCCTTCGTGGCCATGGAACCGCCGAGCTCGCTCGAGGCCGCCGCCATCCGCGCGCAGAAGCTGTCGGTGCTGCAGAGCCTGCGCGCGCCGTGGCCCGAGGAGGCCGCCAAGAACACCATCCGCGCGCAGTACACCGCGGGCAAGATCGGCGACAAGGAGGTGAAGGGCTACCTCGACGAAGAGGGCGTGGACCCCGAGTCGCAGACCGAGAGCTACATCGCGGTGCGCGCGGAGATCGACTCGTGGCGCTGGGCGGGCGTGCCGTTCCTGTTGCGCCACGGCAAGCGGATGCCGAAGAAGTTCACCGAGGTGCAGGTGCAGTTCCGCACGCCGCCGCTGCAGCTCTTCAACAAGCCCGAGGGCGTGAGCGAGTCCGAGTTCCGCCGCCAACTGCGGGACGGCCTGCTCTGCCAGATCCGCCCGAACGTGCTGACGCTGACGATCCAGCCGCGCGAGCAGATTTCATTGAGCTTCGGCGTGAAGACGCCCGGGAACGCGATGGTGATGGCGCCGGCGAAGCTCTCCTTCGACTACAAGGAGCGCTTCGGCGGGAACACGGCGCCGGCGTACGAGCGGCTGCTCCTGGACGCGCTGCACGGGGACCCGACGCTGTTCATCCACGCGGCGGAGATCGAGGCGTGCTGGAAGTTCGCGGACAACCTGCGCACGAGCTTCACCGCGCCCGGCGGGCCGCCGCTCAAGACGTACGCGGCGGGCACGTGGGGGCCGGGGGAGAGCGATTCGCTGTTCCACGGGTGCGAGGGCGGATGGACGCGGGGGTAGTGCCTGTGTGGATCGCCACGTCAGTCGACGTGGCCTCGCTGACGTTCGTGAAAAGGCGTACGGATCTACCGCTGCTCTAGTCGGGCACCCTTGAATTCGTGGCGTCCAGGCCGAATACTCAAAGCCATGGTCGCCCGACGGACAGTCACCACGAAAATCATCCGCCCGGGTACCGTTGCGCCGCAAGAAGAGTCCTTGGATTCCCTGACGCCCGGCGAGCGGATGGACCTCGCTTGCCGGCTCACTGCGATGGCCTATGCCTTCCAAGAAGAAAACGGCGCCTCTTCCGGACTTCCAGCGCGACTTCCGCGACATGCTTGGCCTACTCGACTCGTTCGGAGTCGAGTTTCTCGTCGTGGGCGGCCTGGCGTTGGCGGTTCACGCTGAGCCACGCAGCACGAAGGACCTGGACCTTTGGGTTCGAGCGACGCCCGACAACGCGGAACGGCTTTTTGCTGCGCTCAAGGCGTTTGGAGCACCCCTTCACGGCGCGACACCGAGCGACTTTGCGACACCAGGAATCGGTTTGCAGCTCGGCGTTCCCCCTGCGCGGATCGACTTGCTGACCCAGATTGACGGAGTCGAATTCGCAGCCGCGTGGCCGCGCAGGCTAGCGGCGTCGTTCGACGGTGTTCCGGCACCAGTCATCTCTCGTGAAGATTTGCTGACCAACAAGCGCGCGGCCGGCAGGCCCCAGGACCTCGTAGATGTTGACGCCGTAGAGGCGAAGGCACCTCGGAAGAAGAAGCGAGAGCGGTCGCGCTAGTCGAGTGAACTCTCTCAGCGCTCTGGCCCTCACGCCCCCGGCATCTCCCCGAGCGGCCTGATCAGCACCTCGCGCGGCTTCGCCCCATCCGCCGGCCCCACCACGCCGTCGCGCTCCATCCGCTCGATCATCCTCGCCGCGCGGTTGTACCCGACCCGCAGCTTCCGCTGCAGCAGCTAGATCGAGATGAACCGCATGTCCGCAAGGCTCGCGAGCGCCTGATCGTACAGCTCGTCCGGACCCTCGTCCTCCACCACCGCGCCCTCTTCGCCATCCTCGGCGCGCGGCTTCAGGATGTTCGCGTCGTACACCGGCGAGCCCTGCGCCTTCCAGTGCTCGACCACCGCGTGGATCTCCTTCTCGTCCACGTACGGCCCGTGCACGCGCGTCAGCGAGCTCGTGCCCGGCGGCAGGATGAGCATGTCGCCCATGCCGAGCAGGTTCTCGGCGCCCGGCGTGTTGATGATGGTCGCCGAGTCGTGCCGGCTCGCCACCTGGAACGAGATGCGCGCCGGGAAGTTCGCCTTGATCACGCCCGTGACCACGTCCGTCGAGGGCCGCTGCGTCGCGACCATGAGGTGAATGCCGGCCGCGCGCGCCATTTGAGCCAGGCGCGCGATGTACGTCTCCACTTCGCGCGAGGCCACCATCATCAGATCCGCGAGCTCGTCGATGATGATGACGAGGTAAGGCAGCTTCTTGAGCGGCTCGATCGGCAGCTCAAGCTGCTTGCCGGCGATGTCGATCTTCTCGCCGCGGGCCTGCATCTCCTTCTGCAACCACTCCGCCGTGCTGTCCGCGCTCGTCCCCGCGCCGTTCGCCATCGCGCCCTTGCCGCCGTGCTGCGCAGCCGGACCGTCCGCGAGGTAGCTCGACTTCATCGACTGGCCCACGTTCACCGTCGCCGCGCCGCTTGACGTCACCTCGCCACGCGCCGCAGCAGCGTTCAGCTCGTGGATGTCCAGGTTCGGATCGCTCAGGTCGACGACGCGCTTCTCCTTCACCGCCTTCGGCTGCGGCCGCCGCGCGCCCTCGCCCTCCTTCTCGACCTTCTTGTTGTAGCTCGTGATGTTGCGCACACCGCACTCGGCGAGGAGCTGATAGCGCCGCTCCATCTCCTCGACGCCCCAGCGCAGCGCCATCGCGGCCTTCTTCGAATCGGTCACCACCGGCAGCAAGAGGTGCGGGATCCCCTCGTACACCGACAGCTCGAGCATCTTCGGGTCGACCATCAAGAACCGCACGTCCTCGGGCGAGGCGCGCAGGAGCATCGACACGATCATCGAGTTCACCGCGACGGACTTTCCCGAGCCCGTCGTACCAGCGATGAGCAAGTGCGGCATCTTCGCGAGGTCCGCGATGTACGGCATGCCCTCGACGTCCTTGCCCAGGCACATCGCGAGCTTGCTCGGCGACTTCTGGAACGCCTCCTGCTCGACCAGTTCCTTGAGCACCACCGTCTGGCGCGACTTGTTCGGGATCTCGATGCCCACCACGCCCTTGCCCGGAATCGGCGCGATGATGCGCACGCGCATGGCCTCCATCGCCATCGCCAGGTCATCGCTCAGGGACGCGATGCGCGAGACCTTCACGCCCGCGGCCGGCAGGAACTCGAACATCGTCACGACCGGGCCCGGACGGATCTGCGTGACCTGGCCCTCGATGCCGAACGACTGCAGCTTCATGCGCAGCTTCTCTGCCGTGCTGGTCAGGCCCGCGCGATCAAGCGGCGCCGCGGCCGACGCCTCGCCCGTGAGGATGTCGATGGGCGGCGTCTCGAAGGTCGCGTGACCCTCGGCCATGATGAAGTCCTTCTTGGCCGCCTCGGCGACGGGCGTGACCTCGGGCTTGATCAGCTCGGCCTTGAGCGGCTTGGGCACCGGCTTGGGCTCAACGATCATCGGCGCGGCGGCCTCGGCGCCAGCGACAGTCGCAGCCCCAGTCGCGTTCGCAGACATGCTCGCGGACGACAGCGCGGTCGCGCCCGTCATCGCAGCGGCATTCGTCGCGGCACCATTCGTCGCAGCATTCGCTGCAGCGGTCCCGCTCTTCGTCAGCTTGTCGCTCGCGGGCTTCGCGGTCGCCCCAGGCACGATCGGCGGCACCACCTGCGGCTCGTGCTTCGGCTCCGTCTTCGCGTCAACCTTCAGCTCACCAGAGGCCTTCCCGCCCTTGTCCTTCGCGGCCTTCTCCATCCCCGGCGGCACCGCGATCGGCGGCGCGGCCGGCGGCGCAGCGGGCCCCGGCACCTCCGCGAGCTTGGGCTTGTCCTTCTCGGCTGCGAGCGGCACCACGATCGGCGCCAGCGGCACGGGGTCCTTCTTGGGCTTCCTCGCCACCGGCTCGCGCGGATCCTCCGGCGGCGCATCGGCCGAGGCCAGCGCGAGCGCCTGGGCCCTCTTCTTCGTCTCCTTGGACGCGGTCACGATCGGCGGATCGGTCGGATCGTCGCTGCGATCGCGCTCGTCATCGTCATCGTCCTCGTACTCCTCGTCCGAATCCTCGTCGGAATCCTCACGCCGCCGCGCCGCAGTCACCGCTGCCGTCGCGCCCTTCCACGCCAGCGCACCGCCCGCCACCGAGAGCCGTCCCGCCGCCGCCGCCGCGCGCAGGGCCCACAGATCCGTCGCCACCACCAGCGCCGCCATCGTCAACGCGAGGAGGAGCACCGCCGCGCCCGCCGTCGAGAGCCAGGTCTTGAGCGCGCCCGCGAACACGGCGCCGATGACGCCGCCCGGCAGATGTCCCTGGAGCCGCATCTTCACGAGCAGCGCGCACAGCGCCATCGTCCCCGCGCACACGAGCGCCCACGACAGCGAGCGCCCGATGGTCAGCTTGGGAAACCCCGCCACCAGCGCGAAGGCGCCCAGGAGGAGAAAGAGCGCGAGCGTGTAGGCGCCGAAGCCAAAGGCCTCCAAGAGCGTCGCCGCCAGCGCGTGTCCCAGCGGGCCCGCGAGATTTTCCTGAGAGGCCTTGGGCACATACGACACGAGCCCCAGGAGCGACACCATCGCGCCCCCGAGCAGCACGATGCCCGCGACCGGCCGCAGGAACCGATTGCCCGACGACGAGCTCGCCGGCTTGCCCGACTTCGCCGCCGCCTTCTTGCCCTTGCCTGCCTTGCCCGCGCGCGCCATGACGTGATGCCTCCACCAAACCGACGGGTGTGGACCTCGACACTAGAGCCGGGTTGGCTCGGGTCAATTTTTGTTCTGTCAACCAGACGACCCCATTCGTTCTTGACGAGCGACCGTCGCGCGGGCGATCGTTCGCCGCTTTGCATCATTGCTCGCTCTAAAGAGGGGAAGTGCCGGAATGGACGTCCGTTGCGACAAGTGTCAGGCCCGCTACCGCATCGATGACGCACGCGTGGGGGCGAACGGCCTGACCATGCGCTGCGGCAAGTGCGGGAACACCTTCAAGGTCACGAAGGACTCTGCCGCGCCCTCAACGAGCCCGACGCAGCCGGTCGCGCCCAAGGCTGCACCCGCGTCCAAGCCTGCCCCTGCGCCCGCGCCCGATGCCGGCGCGACGATGATGTTCGCCAAGGCCCCGCCCACCGCGGCGCCCGCGCCCAAGGCCGCTCCTGAGGGGGCCGGCGCGACGATGATGTTCGTGTCCCCGCTCGCCAAGGCCGCGCCCAAGCCTGCGCCGGGTGAGGACTCGGGCTCGACGATGGTGTTCGGCTCTGCGCCCGTGGTGCCGCCCAAGCCTGCGCCCGCGATGCCCAAGGCTGCCCCCAAGGCCGCTCCCGAGGGCGCCGGCGCGACGATGATGTTCGCGCAGGCCCCCCAGAAGCCGCCCGCTCCGGCCGCTCCCAAGCCTCCTCCGGGCGGCGAGGCCGCGGGCGCCACGATGATGTTCGCCGCTGCCCCCAAGCCGGCTCCCGCGCCTGCACCCAAGCCTGCCCCCGAGACGACGGACGAGGAAGCTCCGTCGCACGACGAGGAGGCCATCCCGACGCGCGCCTCGCAGCCCGCCGTGGCTCGCGCCGCCGCGCCCATCGCCACCACGCCCGATGTCGATCCCATCCCGCCGCCCGAGGAGGATGAGGAGCGCACCACAGCCGATCCCGAGCCGCAGCCCGACGCCGAGCCGCAGCAGGCCAAGCCGGGTGAGGCCGTGGGTGACGATGGCGTCGATCAGTCGGCCACCACGGGCGAGTCGAACGTCCCGATGCCGCCGCCCAAGAAGAAGCCGTTGCCCAAGAACGTGATCTACGGCGCGATCGCGGGCGGCGCGGTGCTGGT
The DNA here is from genome assembly GCA_018266095.1 of Deltaproteobacteria bacterium. Taxonomy (GTDB): domain Bacteria; phylum Myxococcota; class Myxococcia; order Myxococcales; family 40CM-4-68-19; genus CAIWCD01. Next base: position 5,321 of record JAFEBC010000232.1, on the reverse strand, counting down.
GCTGGCCATCGGCGGCGTGGTGGTGAAGAAGGCGCTCTCGCCCAAGCCCCCTCCCGAGGCGGCCGTGCAGGCGCTGGAGAGCGCGCGCCAGCTCTATGAGAAGGACACCATCGCCATGTACCCCGCGGCGCTCGAGAGCGCGAACGCGGCCATCGCGGCGGCGCCCAAGAGCACCTTCGGCGAGGCGCACGCGCTGGTGGTGAACATCGACGTCGCCTGGGCTGAGGCCGTGGTCGAGGCCGCGCAGCTCGCGGTGGACGCGGCGCAGAAGGCCGGCAGCGACACGTCCGCGCTCGACGCCAAGCTCGAAGAGGCGCAGAAGACGGCCAAGGAGAAGTTCAAGGCGGCCCTCGAGGCGGCGACGGCGGGCGCGAAGAAGGACCCGAAGTCGGCCGAGCTCTCGCTGGCGACGGCGGGCTACTACCGCGCCAACAAGTCCACCTCGAACCTCAACAAGGAGTTGAAGCGCGCGGCGGCCCTCAAGGCCGACGACGGCGAGCTCGCGCTGGTCGATGGCCTGCGCCTGTTGGGCGAGGACGACGGCGTCGAGAAGGCGCTCCCCAAGATCAAGGCGGCGGCCGCGGCGCACCCGCAGAGCGCGCGGCTGCAGTACGCGCTGGCCCGCGCGCTGATCCTGAACAAGGACGAGGCGGGCGCGAAGGCGGCGCTGTCGGCGGCCTTGAAGCTCTCGCCCTCGCACGAGCGCGCCAAGCTGCAGCTCGCGCTCCTGGGCGGCGCCGATGCGCCCGCGGCCACGCCGGCCCCCGAGGCCAAGCCCGACGACAAGGCTGCGTCCAAGGGCGACAAGCCGGCCGCCGCGCCCGAGAAGTAAGGACGAGAGATGCGCGCGAGCGACGACTCGATGGCGCGAGCGAAGGACGCTTGAGATGGCGATCGACGTGAAGACCGTGCGTCACGTCGCGCACCTCGCGCGGCTCGAGCTCTCGCCGGCCGAGGAGGAGCAGTTCGCGGCGCAGCTCACGAGCGTGCTCGGCTACATCGAGCAGCTCTCCTCGGTGGACGTCTCGCAGGTCGAGCCGCTCTCGTTCGCGGGAGACGTGGAGCCGCACCAGGCGCACGCGCTGTTGCGAGAGGACAAGCCGGTGCAAAGCCTCCCGCGCGAGGACGCGCTGGCCGCGGCGCCGCAGCAGGACGGCCAGTCGTTCCTGGTCCCGCGCATTATCGAATAGCGAACCGCCATGACCGCCGATCCGTCGCTGCTTCCGCTGGGAGAGCTCACCGAGGCCCTGGCCACGCGCGCCGTGTCCGCGGTGGAGGTGCTCGAGGCTTGCCTGACGCGCATCCGCGCGCACGATCCGGCCGTGCATGCGTTCTTGCGGCTCACCGAGGAGCGCGCCCGCAAAACCGCGCAAGAGTCCGACGCGCGGCGTGCGCAGGGTCAGGCCCGCTCGCCCCTCGACGGCGTGCCCCTCGCGCTCAAGGACATCTTCTGCGAGCGCGGCGTCGAGACCTCGTGCGCCTCGAAGATCCTGATGGGCTACGTGCCGCCCTACGACGCCACCGTGGTCGAGCGGCTGCACGCGGCCGGCGCCGTGCTCGTGGGCAAGCTCAACATGGACGAGTTCGCCATGGGCTCGTCCACCGAGAACTCAGCCTTTGGCCCCACGCGCAATCCGTGGGACCTCTCGCGCACGCCCGGCGGCAGCTCGGGCGGCTCGGCGGCAGCGGTCTCCGCGCGCTTCGTCCCCGGCGCGCTCGGCACCGACACCGGCGGCTCGATTCGCCAGCCCGCGGCGCTCACGGGCTGCGTCGGCCTGAAGCCCACGTACGGCCGCGTCTCGCGCTACGGCGTCGTCGCCTTCGCCAGCTCGCTCGACCAGGTCGGCCCCTTCGCGCAGGACGTGAAGGGCTGCGCGCACCTGCTCTCCGCCATCGCCGGCCGCGACGAGCGCGACCAGACGAGCTCGGCGCGCGCGGTGCCCGACTACGCCAAGGCCCTGGGCCGCGGCGTCTCGGGTCTGCGCATCGGCATCCCGCCGGAGTTCTTCGGCGAGGGCCTCGAGGCCGAGGTCGAGGCCTCCGTCCGCGCCTGCATCGCCGAGCTGCAGAAGCAAGGCGCGCAGATCGTGCCCGTGAGCCTCCCGCACGCGCCGTTCGCCATCGCCACCTACTACGTCGTCGCCACCGCCGAGGCCTCCTCGAACCTCGCGCGCTTCGACGGCGTGCGCTTCGGCCTGCGCGCCCAGGGTGCAGGCTCGCTCGGCGAGCTCTACGGAAGGTCGCGCGATCAGGGCTTCGGAGCCGAGGTGAAGCGCCGCATCATGCTCGGCACCTACGCGCTCTCCAGCGGCTACTACGACGCGTACTACTTGCGCGCCCAGAAGGTCCGCGCCCTCATCCAGCGCGACTTCGCGCGCGCCTTCGCCGAGGTGGACTGCATCCTCACGCCCACCACGCCGACCACCGCGTTCAAGCTGGGCGAGAAGTCCGACAACCCGCTCGCGATGTACCTGGACGACGTCTACACCGTGCCCGTGAACCTCGCGGGCCTGCCGGCGATGTCGCTCCCGTGCGGCCTGTCGAAGGAAGGCCTGCCCATCGGCGTGCAGCTCATCGGCAAGTCGTTCGACGAAGAGACCTTGTTCGCCGCCGCGTTCGCCTACGAGCGCGCCACCACGCACCACACGCGCGCACCGGCGCTGGGCTAGAGGAGACAAGACCATGCCCATCGCCGACTTCGAGCCCGTCATCGGCCTGGAGGTGCACGCGCAGCTCCTCACGCAGACCAAGATCTTCTGCGGCTGCTCCACGAGCTTCGGCCAGGAGCCGAACACGCAGGTCTGCCCCGTGTGCTTGGGCCTCCCCGGCAGCCTCCCCTCGCTCAACCGCACCGCCGTCGAGTTCGCCGTGCGCGCAGGCAAGGCGCTCGGCTGCAGAATCCAGGATCGCTCGGTCTTCTCGCGCAAGAACTACTTCTATCCAGACCTGCCCAAGGGCTATCAGATCTCGCAGTTCGAGCTGCCCATCTGCCTCGGCGGCGAAGTCACCGTGCCGCTCGACGGCGGCGGCACGAAGAGCTTCGCGCTCACCCGCATCCACCTCGAAGAAGACGCGGGCAAGAACGTCCACGGCGAGGGCGGCTCCGAGGTCGATCTGAACCGCGCCGGCACGCCGCTCATCGAGATCGTGGGCGAGCCCGTGCTGCGCTCCGCCGACGAAGCGAGCGAGTACTTGAAGGCCCTGCGCCTCGTGCTCGTGTACCTGGGCGTCAACGACGGCAACTTGGAGGAGGGCAGCTTCCGCTGCGACGCCAACGTCAGCGTGCGCAAGCGGGGCGCCGACAAGCTCGGCACGCGCGTCGAGCTCAAGAACATCAACTCCTTCCGCTTCATCCGCCAGGCCATCGACTTCGAGATCGCGCGCCAGGTCGAGCTCCTCGAATCCGGCGGTCGCGTGGTGCAGGAGACGCGCCTCTTCGACAACGAGAAGGGCGTCACGCGCTCGATGCGCAGCAAGGAAGAGGCGAACGACTACCGCTACTTCCCCGAGCCGGACCTGCCGCCGCTGGTGCTGACGCGCGAGTTCATCGACTCGGTGAAGCTGCCCGCGTGGCTCCCGCTGACGGCCGCCGCCGAGCTGGAGAAGAACGGCGTGCCGGCCGCGGACGCGCGCACGATCTCGGCGGATCAGGCGCTGGTGACGCTCGCATTCGACGTGCTCGCGGAGATCCGCAAGGCCGACCCTGCCGCCGACGCGAAGTGGACCGCGAACGCGCTCTTGGGTGAGCTCGCGCGCGCGCTCAACGACAAGGCCATCGATCTCGCGCACCCCAAGTTCACCGCGGCTCAAGTCGCCGAAGTGTCGGCGCTGCAGGCCAAGGGCACCATCTCGTCCACGGCCGCGCGCACCGTGCTCGCCGAGCTCTTCCGCACCGGAGCTTCGCCTGCGCAGATCGTCGCCGACAAGGGGCTCGCGCAAGTCAGCGACACGGGCGCGCTCGAAGCAGTGGTCGACGCGATCCTCGCCAAGAACCCGAGCCAGATCGAGTCGTACAAGGCGGGCAAGAAGAACCTGCTCGCGTTCTTCGTGGGCCAGGCGATGAAGGAGCTGAAGGGCAAGGGGAACCCGGCGGAGCTGAACAAGCTGCTCAAGGCCAAGCTGGGCGAGTAAACCAAGCTCCGGTCGCCCGGCTATGCGTCAGCTGACAAAGTTCAGGGGTGTTTGAATGACTCTGCTCCTCACCGAAATCGTCATCCCTGTTGATGAGGATCCCTTCATCGTGTTCGCCGCAGACAGGCGCATCAGCCGAGAGGGCAAGCGAGTCGCTGAGCGAAAAAAGGTCTTCGCGATCGGGGCCAGGAAAGCTGGAATTGGCTACTACGGCCTCGCGGAGGTTGAACGATCCCGCCGGCATAGAGAGGCGATGGAAACGTGGTTGGATGAGTTTCTAGCGCGGCACACGACGACCACGTCTTTGCAAGGGATTGCAGATTCCCTTGCCAAGGAACTGAATCGCGATGTACCGGAACATACTCGAAAGGTCGCTGAGTCCGGATTTCACCTTGCAGGTTTCAATGCTGAGGGTCACCCGGAGTTTTGGTTCATTCGCAATGTCGATGACCAGAAGAAGGTCATCGGGATCTATGAAGCGCGTAAGGATCATCCGAAGCACAACGACGTGCCCGCACCTGGGTCCCTCTATTGGTTTCGAAACGGAGACCTTCGTGCCCATGAGGCCGCCTGGCAGGGCATGGACAATACATTCGGTGAACTTGCGAAGAGCCCGGGCTTCAGCCGCTCGCTTTCGCCGAAGGACTACGCGCGTTGGGTTGCATTCAAGCTTGAGATCGTAGCCCGCTTTTACGAGACCTTCTCGAAGGCATCGAGCATTGGCCGCCCCGTCGACGCGTTCGTGATTTCGCAGAACGGGATCAAGGTTGTGGCACCGGCTCCGACACCGAATCATCTACGACGAAACAGGGCTCGCTCTGGTTCGTAGGCACTCGAACCACTCCGAGGTGTCCCCATGCCCGCGCTCGCGCTCGTCCTCGCCGCCGCCACGCTCCTCTCCGCGCCCGAGAAGCTCGAGGTCATCAACGGCACCGTCGAGAAGTCCATGCACGACGACCGCCCCGCGGTGAAGCTGACCATCGCCAAGGGCAAGGAGGACTCCGACGAGGACATGATGGCCATCCTCCCGGGCACGGATTTTACGGACGGCACGCTCGAGGTCGACGTCAACGGCGCGCCCCGCGCGGGCACCGGTCCGTCGAGCAAGGGCTTCATCGGCCTCGCCTTCCGCGTGCAGCAGGGCGGCGAGGGCTCGGAATTGCTCTACATCCGCCCCGTCAACGGCCGCG
>JAFEBC010000231.1 GCA_018266095.1 Deltaproteobacteria bacterium | reverse complement strand
TCAGCAAGAGCTCCGCGGGCGTCGCGAGCTTCTTCCTGTTGTTGCAGTCCTTGCACGACGGCACCACGTTGCCCTTGGTGCTGCGCCCCCCGCGCGCGACGGGCACGATGTGGTCGAGCGTGAGCGCCTTCATGCCCACCTGCTTGCCGCAGTAGAAGCAGACGCCCGGCTGGGTGCGGCGCTGCCACCACGCGGACTTCTTGAGCTCGCGCGCCTTGTTGCGCTCGCGGGCGGCGTGGGCGGGGTCGGAGGAGAGGTCGAACCAGTCGTCGGGCATCGTCAGGGCCGGTCTAGTGCTGCTCGGCGGGCGGCGTCAATCTCGGCCCGGCCGCCCGCCATCTGGCCACAAGGACATCGGCACGCAAGTCAAGGTCTCGCCGTGACGCTATCCACGGCGCGGTGATCACTGTCCAGGCCCTCAGAAGAGGCGCGTCAGCCAGTACAGGAGGCCATTGAAGTTGGCCACGCCGAACGTAAGGCGCACGTTGCTCCAAGCCGGCGTCTGTGTGACGTCCCGCAACGAAGCCCCGACTCGAAGGTTGTTGCCGAGCAGGTAGACAGCGAACTCGGCGCCGATCGCGCCATCGTCCATCGCGCGCCAAGTGTGACTGTAGCGCACGCTCGCCTCGAAGCCCGGGAGCACGAAGCCGAATACGTTGGAGAACGGTCGCAACAACAGACCACCGCCCACATGGAATCCGCCGACCCGGTTCTCCACCTCGAGCGGAGACAGCGGCACCACGAGCGCGAGGCGCCGGTGCACCGCGTACGTCGGCCGCCAGCCCACATCGAGCACCCGCGACGAGCCGACCACCTGGAACGGCGCGGCATGCGCGAAGCCGCGCGCCCAGGTGATGTCGCGATCAGGGATGCTGGAGGGATCGAGATCGAGGCCGTGCGACCGCACCGCGATCTCCGATGAGATCGCGAACTCGGCGGAGTCAGCGATCTGCTTGCCGCTCTTGGACTGGTCCGCTTCCTCCACGTCGTTCAATCGGGCGGCCAGCTTGAGCAGGGCGTCGTCGGTCTCCCACAGAGGAGCGAGAAGATAGCGGCGATCGCTGGACCCCACCGATTGGTCCTGGCCGAGCGCATCTGAGACGCTCTCCACCAGCTTTGCAAAGCTGTGTTCCGCGTTGAACTTGTCAACCCCATCGTGCCCGCTGCGCGCCGCTAGGGTCCAGTCAGCGGCCCAACGCGCTTGGATCCGGACGAGCGCCTCGTAACGCGACGGCACCGCCTTGTTCGCGAGCCAAGCGCGAAGCGACAACCCGTTACCGATGTCACCGTCGAGCACCCGGGCGCGAGCGCCGACGTCCAGCCAAGTCTGGAGTTCTTCATCGAGGAGTGCACGGATCAACGAGCCTGCCGTACCCGGCGTCGGTCCGGCCTCGATCACGTTCGCGGCCAAGGCCAGGCGCCGCGCGTAGCACCCAGCTTCCTGCTCTGAGTCCGTCAGGGTGCCGTCGTCTCGGTGGGCCCACTGACATTCGCTTCTCGCCCGATCGTAGAGTGCGTCATAGACACCAACGTAGTAGTCGTATTCGCGAAACAAGCGCGCGAAGAACGCGCCAAATCCAGCGAGATTCTCGCCGAAGATCGGCATGTAGCGCGACGAAAAGGTGATGGGTGGCGCCGGATGCTCGGAGCGCACGCCGAGGCGATATCGGAAGAGCGCCTGGTTCTCGTACTTGCGTGCGATCGAGACGAAGTCACCGACGAACGACTGCAGATTGGAGAGCCCTCGTCTCTCCCGCTCGAGTTCGGCGGAGAGGGGCCAGTGGCGGCGCGCGTCCGGATCCACCAGGAGGAAGCGAGTGGTGCTGCTGCTCGCGGCGCCGTCCTGGAGAGCGAGGAGGCTGTTTGCGAGACCGAGGGGGACGTTGTCGTAGACGCCGCCGTCGAGGAACAAGTCAGAGACGATGGCTTCATCCTTTGGACACCCCGGCCCAGTCGCGCCCGCGGACACGCAGTGCGGAATCGCCTTGGGGCCGAACGCGAACGGGAACGCGCTGGAGGCCTCAATCAGATCGAGTACATCGGAGAAAGCGACCTCGCGGGTCCCACCTTGACCGCGCGCGTGAAGGTACCGCGCGACTTCGTCCTCACCTCGCGTCGCGTCGACGAAACGGAGCGGCCCCGGGCCATCTGCCTTGGCGCTGAGCACGACTGCGGTCCGTGCGAATGGGATCTGGGCTCCGCCCACCAGCGTCTCAGGATGCTTCTTGGTCAACGTGAAGCCGATGGGGATGTTGCACCGGCGGAAGTGACCCTCGGCTATCCGCGAAGCCAACTTCTTCTCGACCGCCTTGAGCGCGCGCCGCGTGAGCAGGCCGTCGTCCGGCAGATACGCCTGCTTGGACTGGCTGCAGTCAACGGCGTCCGGATCCTCGGCTCTCTTCCGATAGTCCTCGCAACTCTCCCTGGGCGCAGGCAGGAGCGACGACATACCGACCGGGAGCCAAGCGTCCCGAAACAGGTTGTCTTCTGCCGAGTCTGCGTGGTCTGCCGTGTCGTCCTGGCACCACGCGACTGCGGACAGGATGGCGTTGATTGTTCCCGCAGAAGCGCCAGACGCCGCTGCCAGGAAGGTCGCCGGAGGCGCGCCAGGCGGACGCTCGACGTCGGGACGGTGCGCCTTGAGGTGCTTGAGAAATGCCCAGTTGTAGCCCGCCTCGTACGCGCCCTCGCTGACGCCGCCGCTGATGGTCACTGAATAGGGAACGGGGGCCGGTCCCATGTCGGCCATCTCGAACCGCCCCGCCGGTCCCGGTGTTCCGGGCGGGCCAGAGAATCCCTGTGGTCCGTACTTGCGCCTTCCGTCAGCCCCGTTGATCAACAGACGCCCGCGTCCACCAGGCCCGCCTGAGCCGCCTGCGCCACCGCCGACCAGGACGCGCAGATTCTGGGCGCCCTCCACGCGAGAGTCGTAGTGGATGATGAGCGTTGCGCCCGGGCCTCCAGGGTTTCCCGGTCCGCCCGCGCCGCCCCGATCGACCTCCGAGCCAGCTGCCTCCCACTCGCGGGTGGCATCGAACGCGCCGCCGCTGGTCCATTGATCGCCACGGTCGGCACCAGGTGCTCCTGGCGCACCCTGTTGCCCCTGGCCGTCGATGACAACGTTTGGCTCGACGACGAGCACGTCGGTGTCGATCGTCAACGTGATCGGATGTTCGAGGGGCGACTTCACCCGGACGACCGAGTCACGCCCAAGCACGACGACGCGTGGCCCCTGCGGCTTCTCGCGTCGCCCTTCGATGCGGGTGTCCTGCGTGATCTCCTGTGATCCAACCCGATACTGGGCGCGCGCCGTCGATGGAAACAGTACGCAGACTGCGGCCCACCCCACCCAAGCCAATCGCAGCGTCATGTGTCCCCCTTGCTCATGGAGACAGTAGCCGAAGCAAACTTGGGACACATCCCCTCGCGGCAAGCTGCAATGCCTGGTCGCCAGCGGTTCGCGGTCGCGTTTCCCTCGCCCCCAGCCCGCTCCGCCACCTGCCCACTTGAATTTCCGCACCCAAGCTGATTCAACCGCCCGATGCCTGGGCCCTCCCTGACCCTGACCGACCCCACCGCCGCCCCCACGTACGCCCCCAGCGCCTTCCAGCGCGCCATCCTTGGCCTCCTCTACGACCCGCGCGACGCCGTCTTCGTGCGCCTGACGCTCAAGTCGGCGGCGATCATGCTCCCCCTCATCGCCCTGCTCTACGCGCGCTTCTCGTGGTGGCTCGCGGCGCTCGTGTTCGCGGTGCAGCTCCCGCTCCTGGCGCCGCCCGTCATCCTCATGCTGCACAACACCATGCACCGGCCGTTCTTCAAGAAGGCGCGCTGGCTCAACCGCGCGCACCCGTACTTGATGAGCGGGCTCTTCGGCATCCCCACCGGCTACATGGAGCACCACGTGGGCATGCACCACGTGGAGAACAACCTGCGCAACGACCTCTCGTCCACCATGCAGTACCAGCGCGACAACGTGCTGCATTGGCTTCAGTACGTGGGCCGCTTCTTCTTCACCTCGCACCTGGGGCTCTCGACGTACCTCGTGTCCAAGAGCCGCGGACAGCTCGCCCTGCGCGCGATGGTCTCGGACGGCGTGCACCTGGCGGCGATGGCGGCGCTCTGGTTCGTGAACCCGCGCGCGACGCTGTGCGCGTTCATCATCCCGTACCTGGTGGTGCGCATCATGATGATGGTGGGCAACTGGGGCCAGCACGCCTTCATCGATCCGTCGCGGCCGGGCGACAGCTACGTGAACAGCATCACGTGCATCAACGGCGTCTACAACCACAAGTGCTTCAACGACGGCTACCACATCGGTCACCACATCAAGCAGAACCGGCACTGGACGGAGATGCCGCAGGACTTCCTCGACAACGTGGAGCGGTATCGCAAGGAAGGCTGCATCGTCTTCCAGAAGATCGACTTCTTCATGGTGTCGATGCTCCTGTTCGCGCGCCGGTACGACATCCTGGCCAAGAACTTCGTGCGGCTGCCGGGGGATTCGCGCACCGACGCCGAGGTGATCGAATTTCTGAAGAGCCGGACCGTCATCTTTGCGGCGGATGTTCCCGACGCGGTGGTCGCGAACGTCTAGCGCAGTCGAGGTTCCGCTCACGCCCAGGGGATGCGCGTGTTCGACCGGGTTCGGATGGGCAGGGCTCTGGGCGCTGTCGTGGGGCTCGCGTGCGCGCTCCAGGCGCTGACGGGGTGCGCGCACCGGCAGCGCGGGCCCGACGGGCAGCCGCTGTGGTTCCGCGTGGAGACGCCGCACTTCGAGGTGGTCGCGGACACGTCGTTGCCGGACGCGCAGCGGATGGCGACGCAGCTCGAGCGCGTGCTGCTGGCGCTGCAGACGGGCTCGTGGAGCGCGGCGAACGCGCCCTGGCGCAAGGCGCGGGTGATCGTGCTGGCCGACCAGGCGGAGATGCGCACGTACTTCCGCAAGGACATCTCGGGCCTCGCCGCGGCGGACGTGCTGAGCGCGCCGCTGCTCGTCTTCAACGCCGAGCAGGATCCCAGCGAGCTCAACGTGCTCAAGCACGAACTCGCGCACCTCGTGGACAACCAGTTCCTGGTGCGGCAGCCGCGCTGGCTCGCCGAGGGCCTGGCCTGCGAGTTGGAGACGGTCACCATCGAGCACGACGGCAAGTCGGCCCTGCTCGGCGAGATCAACCTCGGTCGGCTCACGTCGCTGCGCACCATGGAGGCCTTCGACTTCGCGCAGGTGATGAAGACGGGCAATGAGGTGTACGGCCGCTCCGAGCGCGAGGTGGCGGACTTCTACGCGCAGGCGTGGCTGCTCGTGCACCTCCTGGTGCAGCACCACCGCGCGGCGCTCGACCAGTACTTCGCGCGGCTGGCGCGCTCGGAGGATCCGGACAAGGCGCTGCAGGACATCCTCGGGCCGGCGGCGTTCGCGGGCCTCGGTCAGGAGGCGGTCGACTATCTCAAGCTGCTGGGCAACCACGGCGCGTACCAGCGCGTGCGCGTGCCGCTGCCGCCGCAGGACCTGACCATCGCCGTGTCGACGCTCACGCCTTCGCAGGTCCTCAGCGTGCAGGCCGAGACGGCCGAGGCCGCGCGGCATCTGGGCGGCCTGCCGGGCCTGCGCGAGATCTCGCTGCAGAAGGCGACCGAGGCCTGGCACCTCGATCCCGGCGACGTGCGCGCGCGGCTCTTGATGTTGTCGCTCACCGAGCCCGCGCCCGACGAGAGGATCGCGGCGCTGCGAGCCCTCACGGTGGCCAATCCCAGCGCGGGTCACGCCTGGCGCCTGCTCGCCGATGCGCTGCGCGACAAGCCCGGGTTCGCCGACGAGGAGCAGCACGCCACGCTCGAGGCCGCGCGGCTCTTGCCCGAGGACGGACGCGCCATCGCGGGCCTGGCGTACCTGCAGCTCAAGCAGTCGCACGCGGACGAGGCAGCCAAGCTGGGCCTGCGCGCGGCCAGGCTCTCGATGACGGACCCGTCAGTGCTGGACACGTTCGCGCTGACGCTGGCGCAGTCGGGCCGCTGCAAGGAGGCCGACGACGTGGAGGCGCGCGCGCTGGAGGCGCGCGCGCTGGAGGTGCTGCCCGAGCGAAGCCCGGCGTCCACGATCTCCGAGCTGACCGCGCGCAGGGCGCAGTTCGCCGACGCCTGTCGTCGCGTGAACACCGTGAAGGCGCTCGGCATCCAGCCCGTCACGGTGGCGCCAGGAGATCCCGATGCGGTGCGGAAGGCCATGGAGCGCGCGCAGGCCACCGCCAACCAGGCCAACGCGAGGCCGCTGACGGACGCGCAGAACCCCATGCGCATCGCCGAGCGGGCGCAGCCCAAGCGCACCTGCAAGGCGTACGGACCGCGCGTGCTGCAGAAGAAGGGCCAGAAGAACGACTGGACGGTCGAGGTGCACTTCAACATCGAGAAGTCCGGCAAGATCGGCCACTTCCTCGGCGACGCCAAGGCGCCCAAGGAGCTGAACGACGCGATCGCGCAGTACCTGTCGACGTGCTCCTACGCGGTCACTTCACAGATGGTGCTGCCGGCGCAGGT
>JAFEBC010000230.1 GCA_018266095.1 Deltaproteobacteria bacterium | reverse complement strand
TGCCCGCGGGCTGGACGTACGCCACCGCGCTCACCACGCACAAGCGCGAGGGCGCGCACGCGGACTTCGCGGACACGAGCCTGGAGACGCTGATCGACTCGCCGGTGCTCGCGGGCGCGCACGTGATCGAGACGCCGCTGGGCGACTTCGACGGCGCGCCGATGTCGATCGCGGTGGGCGCCGAGACGGACACCGAGGCGCGGCTGACGCCGGAGGAGACGGGCTGGCTCAAGAACCTGGTGCGCGAGGAGGTGGCGCTGTTCGGCGCGCGGCACTTCGACCACTACGTGTTCCTGCTCACGCTCTCGGACGCGGTGGCGCACTTCGGCCTGGAGCACCACCAGTCGAGCGATGACCGGCTGGGCGGGCGCACGCTGGTGGAGAAGGACCGCGCGTCGTTCGACCTCGGCGGCCTGCTCGCGCACGAGTCGGTGCACTCGTGGAACGGCAAGTATCGGCGGCCCGCGGGGCTCGCGACCGGTGACTACTCGACGCCGATGAAGGGCGACCTCCTGTGGATCTACGAGGGCCTGACCGAGTACCTGGGCGCCGTCCTCACCGCGCGCAGCGGCTCGTGGACGCCCGAGGAGGCGCGCGACGACTGGGCCTTCATCGCCGAGGCCATGCGCAACTCGCGCGGCCGCACCTGGCGCCCGCTGGCGGACACGGCGGTCGAGGCGCCGCTCCTCTACTCCTCGCGCATGGACGGCTTCGCGCGGCGGCGCGCGGTGGACTTCTATTACGAGGGGCAGCTCCTCTGGCTCGAGGTGGACACGATCCTGCGCGAGAAGAGCGGCGGCAAGGTGTCGATGGACGACTTCACGCACGCGTTCCACGGCGGCAAGAGCGGGCCTCCGGCGGTCGTGCCGTACACGCTCGAGGACGTGATCAAGACGCTCAACACGCTCGCGCCCAATGACTGGAAGGCCTTCTTCGACAAGCGCATCGGCGAGGTGAACGACGACGCGCCGCTCGACGGCCTGACGCGCGCGGGGTGGAAGCTGTCGTACGCGGCAGAGCCGGGCCCGCTGTTCAAGTCGGGCGAGAAGGTGAACGAGCGGCTCGACTTCCGCTCGTCGCTCGGCATCGTGCTGGCGCCGGAGAAGATGACGGTGAACGACGTGGTGCCGGGCAAGCCGGCCGAGCGCGCGGGCATCGGGCCGGGCGTGCATCTCATCGGCGTGAACGGGCGGAAGGTCTCGCCGGAGCGCCTGGAGCAGGCGATCGCGGACTCGGTGAAGTCGGGGAAGGTGGAGCTCACCTATGAGAACGCCGACACGCTGAGGACGGCCACGCTGGACTACAAGGACGGCCTCAAGTACCCGCGGCTCGTGCGCATCGAGGGGACGCCGGATGTGCTGAGCGAGATCCTGAAGGCGCACGCGAAGTAGCGATCGAGGCTCGAGGGGATGAAGCGCATCGCCAAACGCGGATTGCCGCAGACGACCCTCACGTCGGGGACGTGGACGCTCGCCTTGGGAAAGGTGCGGCTCGTACGGCCGAGCCGGTCGCGTCTCCTGCACGTCGATGAAGAGTGGGCGAGGCTACGCGTGTCTCCCGTGCGGGCGAGTGTTGGCCACTGGCGCTGGACGGCAATCGCTCGGACTGGTGAGACGTTTGGTGTCGTCGATGCAGCTGACTCGCTTCGGACCTTGGCGCTGTGGGCGAGCGGCGGTGTTTGGGAGGACGGAGCGCAGCGTCTCTATGAGGTCGCTTGGATCGAGACGAATCCGGTCCTGTCCGGTTTGCTCATCGGCTGCCTCTCTTTGATTGTGGCCCGCGCAGTCGAGGTCGGATGCACAGGGCTCCTCATTCCGTCCTTGCCCGAGACCGAACGCATCTGGCGCGGCATCGGAGCGGTGCCGCCTCACGTCGCGCCGCTGCGAATTGCCCACGGCCTCGTGCCTTTGGTGCTGAGGGGCGCTACAATGGATGCGCTCAGGGAGATCGCCGATGAAGCCCGCGACCAAGCGTAAGCTCGACAAGCTGACCGAGGATTGGCGCGCTGCTGGGGGCGAGCAATTCACGGTGCTTGCGATGGGCTCGCTTCGGCCGAATCCACCCAAGAAGAGCCGGCGCTCCGCGGCCAAACCGAAGGGCGCTGCACGCCCCGCCGTGTCGGCCAAGGTCCGCCAGAGTGCGCGCCAGGCGCGGCGCAAGTAGCTACTCGTCCAGCCCGAACACGCTCGCGAACCGGGCAAAGAACGCAGCGCGCTCGTGGTCCCGCGCTGCGTTCGCTTCCTTCTCCAGCACGCGCGCAGCCTCACGCAGCGCCTCGCGCTCCTCCACGCTCGCGCCGTCGATGCGCGCGCCGAAGCCCTCGAGGAGCTCCCGCGCGAACGTCGGGTCCACGTCGCCGTCGGCCGCCAACTCCAGGCGGGCCGCGAGCTCGACGATGGTGCGCGCGAGAGCGTCCACGGCGGCCTCTGCCCTGGCTACTGCTCCGCGAGCATGATCTTCAGCTCACGGATGCGCCGCGTGATCTCGTCGCGCGGACGCTTGCGCCAGCTCTCCGGGAGCAGCTCGCGGCTCGTGCACTCGGCCACGGCCACCAGGGTCTGCAGCTCGACCTCCAGCGGATAGCTCGGCGGCACGAAGTCCTCGAACGTCTTCACCAGGTCGTCGTTGGTGATCTTCTCGCGCTGGTCGGTCACCGCGCGCAGCTTGGCCCGCACCAGCGCGGCCTCGATGTCGGCGCCGCTCATGCTCGGGAGGTCCTTCGGCACCACCTCGGCGATGTCGCCGTCGAGGGACACCTTGGCCTTCTTGGACATGACGCGGATGAGCTCGAGGCGCTCCTCCTGGTTCTCCGGATAGAAGAGCGCGAGGTGCTCCTCGGCGCGGCCCTGGCGCTTCAAGTCGATCGGCAACAGGTCCGGCCGGCACGTGAGCAGGAACCACACGATCTTGCCGCGGAACTCGGTGTTGCCCATGAAGCTCGCGATGCTGGCGAACACGCGCTGGCTCGTGCCCGAATCGCCGCTGGCGTTGCGGTTGCCGAGGAAGGCGTCGGCCTCGTCGATGAGCACGGCCACGGGCCAGAGCGCCTTGAGCAGGTTGAACACGCGCTCGAGGTTGCCTTCGGTGACGCCCTGCCACTGCGAGCGGAAGTTGAGCAGCTTCACGACCGGGATGCCGATCTCGCCCGCGAAGCAGCTCGCCAGGAACGTCTTGCCGGTGCCGACCGGACCCGCGATGAGGAAGCCCATCGGCACCACGTCGCGCTTGCCGGTGGTGATGGCCTTGGCGGCCTGACGCAGCAGATCCTTCGCGCGCGCGTGGCCGGCGACCATGTCGATCGAGTGCGCGGGCTCGATGAACTCGAGCAGCCCGTGCGCCTCGGCCTGGATGATCTCCTTCTTCTTGTCCTTGAGCCGCTCCACCGTGAGGCGCGGGCCCGAGATGGCCTCCGTGAGCACGCGATCGAGCGCCACGCGCGACATGCCCGCCGTCATCTGCGCCAGCGTCGGTGCGTTCACGTCCGAGATGTCGCTCGCCTTCTTCTCGTTCTGGTGCAGCTTCACCTCGACGTACTCGAGGCGCTCCTTCTCACTCGGCAGGGGGATCTCCACGCCGGCCACGTACGGGTTGCGGCCGATGCGCGGGTTCAGATCGTTCAGGCTCTCGGCGATGAGGCAGATGCTGAAGTCCGACGCCAGGAACTGCGGGTCCTGCGCCCACTTGGTCAGCGTCACGAGCGCGTAGCGGTCCTCGCCCGACATGAAGCCCGTGTCGCCCGCGGGCAGCACCGTCTCGGCGAAGTCCACGACCACGGCCAGGCTCTTGTTGTCCGCGAGCCGCACGCGCACGAAGGACTCGAGCAGCGGGAACGCGCGCGCCGGATCCTTGGGGACGGCCTTCGCGTACTCAGTGCCGAAGAGGGTGTCGTAGCCCTGCACGGCGGACATGAAGTCCTGCTGCATCTCCTTGGTGGCGCAGCGGATGCCGCTCGAGCGGTCGTAGAACACCACGAGATCGCGGGCGCCGAAGAGCTCGTCGGACAGGAACGCGCGCAGCGGCACGAACTTGCGGCCGTCGCCCTCGCCCGCGGGCTGCAGGTCGCGCACGGCGCCGTGCAGGATGAACGTGCTCACCGTCTTGGTGAAGTAGCGCTCCGCGAGCTGACGCGCCCAGGGAGGGAACGACGCGAGCGGGTCAGCGGAGGAGGCGTTGCGCGGCTTCTTGGCGGCCATGGAGTTCCTTCACGAAGTGAGGGCGCAGTGTAGCCACGGATCGCGCTCTGGCAATCGTCGGAGTTGTCGAGTCCTGGACAGACGGGTAGCGTTCGTTGGGGGACCACGGAGTTTGCGGAGGGGCACATGAAGCGCCTGTTGGCGACCCTGCTGGTGCTGGCTGCGGGCTGTGCGCGCGATCTGGACCTGCCGGCGGCGACCTCGAACACCATCGACGGCCGCGCGGTGGCCGAGGTGCCGGGCACGGGCGAGACGGTGCCGGCCGCGGGAGCGCGCGTCGAGTTCGTGGGCACGGGCGTGGCGGTGCTGGCCGACGCGCAGGGCCTGTTTCACGTGGAGAATCCGCCGCCGGCGCCGCGGACGATGCTGCTGTCGTGGTCGTCGACGAACGGGGCCACGGCCGATCGCCAGCGGCTGCTCAAGTCGCAGCAGCTCGATCGCGCGGGCGCCATCCAGCTCGGCGACGTGCTGGTCGCGGCCAACGCCACTTTGCGCGGGCGAGTGCTGCTCGCGGACAAGGCCGACAGCGACGGCGCGCAGATCGGCACGGTGGTGTTCATTCCCAAGACGCCGTACGCGACCGTGACGGGCGAGGGCGGCTCGTTCATCCTGCCGCACATCCCGCCGGGGACGGTGTCGGTGGCGGCCTCGCGCAATGGCTACCCGACCAACGCGGTCTCGGGCGTCGACCTCTCGGCGGGCGCGGACCTGATGCTGGGCGCGCTCTCGCTCACGGCCACCACGGCCACGCTCGCGGTCACGGGCTCGCTCACGGGCAAGGTGCTGCGGCTCGACGGCACGGCGGCTTCGGGCGCGCAGGTGAGCGCGGTGGCGTCACAGGGCGGCGCGGCGCACACGGCCACCTCGGGCGCGGACGGCGCGTTCACGATCAGCGATCTGCCGGTCGGGCCGTACCTCGTGACGATCACGGACACGGGCTCGCACACGCAGGCGCAGGTGGGCGGCGTGCTGGTGCAGGGCGCGGGCAGCGCGGCCGCGGACGTGGGCTCGATCGCGCTCTCGACAGTTCCGCTGACGACGGCGCCTCCCTCGGGCACGCCAGCGCCGCCGGTCGCGCGCGCGGGGCAGGATCAGATCGTGGGCCCTGGCGTGCCCGTGCTGGTGGACGGCTCGGCCTCGGATGGTGTGGGCCTCGTGTTCCACTGGTCCACCAACACGGGCGCGGCCTTCTCCATCAACGACACCGCGCTCGCCAACCGCACCACCTTCATCGCGCCCACGAGCACGAACTCGCTGCAGGTCTCACTGGTGGTCGAGGACTCGATCGGCCAGAAGAGCGCCACCTCGACGTTGCACGTGTTCGTCGATCGGCCGCCCGTCGCCAGGCTCACCGCGCCCGCGCAGGCGCGCACCGGGACGTCCATCCTGCTCGACGCGTCCACCTCGAGCGACGGCGACGCGAGCGACGTGCTCACGTATGTGTTCTCGGCGACCGCTGCCCCGAGCGGCGCGACGGTGACCTATGCGGCGGGCGCGACGTCGTCGCAGAGCCTGGCCACGGTGTCGGCCGAGGGCACGTACACGTTCACCGTCACCGTCAGCGACGGCCACCTCGCCAACACCTCCGCGCCCGCGACCGTGCTGGTGGCGAACATCAACCACGCGCCCACCGCGAAGATCGCCCCCGTGTCTGCGGCGAATCAAGGCACTGACGTCATCCTCGATGGCTCGGGCTCGAGCGATCCCGACCCGGGCGACACGCTCACCTACGCCTGGACCGCGCTCTCGGGCGCGCCCGCGCTCACCTCCGGCGCCACCGCCGCGCTCGCGCACCTGACCGCACCGTCCATCGCCGGGAGCTACGCGTACCAGTTGGTCGTCACCGATTCGCACGCGCTCGCGTCGGCCGCCGCCACCGTCAGCGTGGTGGTCAACGGCGCCTCCCCGCCCGCCATCGCCTCCGTCATCGCCACCGCGCCGGGAGACGGCTCGACCAACGTGTCCGCCAACGCCAGCGTCGAGTTCGACTACAGCGCGGCCCTCGACGCCTCCTCCGTCACCTCCTCGACCATCTCGGTGATCGCGGCCTCCTCCGTCGTCCCCGGCCTCTCGCACTACGCGCAGCTCGGCGCGGGAAGCAGCACG
The DNA here is from genome assembly GCA_018266095.1 of Deltaproteobacteria bacterium. GTDB lineage: Bacteria > Myxococcota > Myxococcia > Myxococcales > 40CM-4-68-19 > CAIWCD01. The sequence goes on along the minus strand of JAFEBC010000230.1, from coordinate 1,296 downwards.
CGCTACGCCATCACCTTCGTGCCCGACGTGCCCTTCGCGCCCGGCGCCAGCGTCAGCGCCACGGTCGGGCTCGCCAAGGACCTCTTCGGCCGCACCACCTCGTCCAAGGTCATCACCTTCACCATCGCGGGCACCGCCACCTGGACCGACCTCTCGCCCACCAGCCCGCACCGCACCGGCCGCTGCAGCGGCGCGCCCGACGGCGGCGTGGGCTTCTCGGCCACGCCCCTGGCACCGGCGATCGTCACCAACAACGTCGGCCAGTCGTACCTCTTGGACCTGGAGCTCAGCACCGGCGCGGCCGGCACGCTCGGACCTTTCCTGCGCCACTACGACGACGGCACGCAGACGGGCGCAGACGGCGGCGTCATCCCCCAGGGCTGGTCCTTGGAAGGCACGACGGTCACCAACGAGCTGCACTCGGTGAACGGCGCGCTCAACACCAACCTCCCCAGCGTCACCAACGCCGTGAACGCGCCCTGGCGCCGCACCTACATGAGCAACGACGGCAGCGGCTATCCCTCGATGGGCTTCGACGTCGACGACAGCGGCCTGGGCTCGGTGAACAGCGCGCTCAACGTCAGCTCGCACATCGTGGTCACGCGCGACGGCCTCTCCTACGCGAACGACGGCGTCACGAGCTGGGCCGCCTTCATCGGCTGCGACACGCCCGGGACCACGTCGCAGATCGAGTTCTACATCGCGCCCACCAACGTGAACTCCTTCACGCCCTCGATGGTCGCGCTCAAGACCACCCCCGCGGGCATCGGCTCGAGCTGCACCGCGCCGCAGGCCCGCTCGTTCGACATCTACATGGGCGGCGTCGCCATCGCGGCCGGGAGCGGGAAGCTCTACGGCGCCGCGGCGTGGAAGGCCTCCACCTCGACGCCGTACGTGATGAACGTGTGGTCGCGCAACGCGGGCGACACCTCGCCCTTCGGCGCGCCCTTGAGCGACACCAACCACCCCGCCGGCCAGCTCAACGTGGGCGCGGTCACGCAGCTCTCGAACGCGACCATGGTGAGCTCGGTGTCGGGCCCGGTGCTGCTCTTCCTCGAAACGCCGGGCACGAACGGCAAGCTGCGCGTGACGCGCTTCGATGAGTCGTCGCAGCAGTTCGTGGACCCGCTCACGGGCACGACTGCGGGATCCAACAGCGACAACACCGGCTCGAGCGTGCTGGCCCCGCTGCAGCTCGACGGGAACAGCTTCAACACACCCATCGCGCCCTCGATGATCCCGGTCGGCCGCGGCCTCTACATCGCCTGGCTCGCGTACTCGGGCACGTCGGGCGTC
>JAFEBC010000022.1 GCA_018266095.1 Deltaproteobacteria bacterium | reverse complement strand
TACACGGCGCGCGCGTTCGGGCAGCTCGCGGACCAGCACCTGGTGCTGGCGTGGGGCGCGCCGCGGTAGCCGCTGCCACTCGTGAATCGGGTCGCCTTGCGGTAGTCTCCGCGGCCCATGAACAAGCTCCGTGTGTGTCTCGTCGCGCTGCTGACGCCTCTGGCGGCGCTCGCGCAGAGTCCGGCGCCTGGCTCGGCTGCGCCCCAGCTCGCGCTCAAGGAATGTCGCGTCGAGGGCGCGCCCGTGCAGGGCAAGTGCGGCGTCTTCGAGGTCCCCGAGGATCGCGCGAACCCCAACGGGCGCAAGCTCGGCCTGAAGGTCGTGATCATCCCTGCGCTCGCGCGGGTGCCCGAGGCGGATCCGCTCTTCCTCTTCGCGGGAGGCCCCGGCCAGGCGGCCACGGACGCGTTCGGCCCGCTCATCGGCGCGCTCGAGCGGGTGCGCAAGAAGCGCGATCTGGTGCTGATCGACCAGCGCGGCACCTCCAGCTCGAGCACGCTCTACTGCAACGTGGACGACAAGAAGGCCACGCTGGCCGAGCGCATGGCCGCGGGCGCGTTCCCCAAGGACAAGCTCGAGGCGTGCCTGAAGAAGAACCCCGCGGACCCGCGCTTCTACACGACCTCGATCGCGATGCAGGACATGGACGACGCGCGCGCGGCGCTCGGCTATTCGACCATCAACCTCTGGGGCGGCAGCTACGGCACGCGGGCGGCGCTGGTGTACCTGCGCGAGCACGGCGAGCACGTGCGCTCGGTGGTCCTCGACGGCGTGGCCCCGCTGACCATGCGCGTGCCGCTCTACTTCGCCCGCGACGCGCAGCGCGCGATCACGCTCTTGTTCGAGTCGTGCGCCAAGGACGCGAGCTGCAACAAGGCGTTCCCCGATCTCAAGGCGCGCTTCGACGCGCTCCTGACCAAGCTGGAGAAGGAGCCCGCGAAGGTGAAGGTGAACGACCCGCTCACGGGCGAGCCGACCGAGCTGACCATCGGGCGCGAGACGTTCGCGGGCCTCTTCCGCGGCGAGCTGTACGCGCCGGAGCTCGCGGTGCTGGTGCCGCTCACCATCGACCGCGCCATCAAGGGCGACTTCGCGCCGTTCGTGGCGCAGGGCATGACGCTCTCGCGCGGGATGGCCAAGGGGATGTCGCTCGCGCTGATGCTGTCGGTCTTGTGCGCGGAGGATCTGCCGCGCACGCCGAAGGCCGAGATCGAGGCGGTGTCGGCGGGGACGTTCCTCGGGCCGCACGCGGTGATGGAGTTCGCGGACGCCTGCGCCTACTGGCCGCACGCGGACATCCCGGCCGCGTTCCACGAGCCGGTGAAGAGCGACAAGCCGGTGCTCTTGCTCTCGGGCGAGCTCGATCCGGTGACGCCGCCGTCGTGGGCCGAGGAGGCGAAGCGGACGCTCTCGAACTCCGTGCACGCGGTCGCGCCGGGCGTGGGTCACGGCGTCACCAGCGTGGGCTGCGCGCCGAATGTGGTCGGGAAGTTCATCGAGACGGCCAGCACCAAGGACCTCGATGAGGGCTGCCTCGCGCGCTCGACGCGGCCGCCGTTCTTCGTCTCGTTTGCGGGGCCGACGCCATGATCGAAGTGAAGAGTCTGCACAAGGAGTTCGGCAAGGTCATCGCCGTGGATGACGTGTCGTTCACGGCGCAGGACGGCGCGGTGCTGGGCCTCTTGGGTCCGAACGGCGCGGGCAAGACCACCACGCTGCGCACGCTCTGCGGACTCATCGTCCCCGATCGCGGCGCGGCCTTCGTCGACGGCAAGAACGCGGCGACGGAGACGCTCGAGGCCCAGCAGCGCATCGGCGCGCTCCCGGATGCGCGCGGCCTGTACCCGCGGCTCACCGCGCGCGAGCACGTGCGCTACTTCGGCGAGCTGCACGGGCTGCGCGGCGCCAAGCTCGAGGAGCGCTGCCAGGCCATGCTCGATCTGCTGGAGATGGGCTCGGTGGCCGACCGCCGCGTCGAAGGCTTCTCCAACGGCGAGCGCACCAAGGTCGCGCTGGCCCGCGCGCTCGTCCACGATCCGCAGAACGTGCTCCTCGACGAGCCCACCAACGGCCTCGACGTGATGTCGACCCGCGCGGTGCGCTCGCTGGTGCAGAAGCTGCGCGCGCAGGGCCGCTGCGTGGTCTTCAGCTCACATGTCATGCAAGAGGTGGCCGCGCTCTGCGACCGCATCGTGGTCATCGCCAAGGGCAGGGTGGCCGCCGAGGGCACCACCGCCGAGATCCGCGCGCGCGCCGGCACCGAGAGCCTGGAGGACGCGTTCGTGCGGCTCATCGGCCTCGAGGACCACCCGGCTCAAGGAGGTGCACTGTGATCGCGTGGCCGCAGGTGGGCGTCATCTACAAGAAGGAATTGCGCGACGCGATGCGCGACCGGCGCGCGGTGATGTCGGCGCTGATCATGCCCATCGTGGGGCCGGTGACGATCGCGGCGATGCTCACGGTGATCGCGGGCTGGATGCGCCAGGACAAGCCGCTCAAGATGCCGGTGCAGAACGCGGAGCGCGCGCCGAACCTCATCGAGTACCTCAAGCGCAACAGCGTGGAGATCGAGGCGGCCACCGCGAACCCGGAAGACAAGGTGCGCGACGGCACCTACGATCTGGTGCTGACCATCCCGCAGGACTACGCGGAGGACTTCACCGAGGGCCACACGGCGCATCTGGAGCTGCTCGTCGACAACTCGCGCAACAAGGCGCGCTCGTCGGTGGTGCGCGCGCAGCGACTGCTCAGGCAATTCTCGACCACGCTGGGCTCGCTGCGCCTGCTCGCGCGCGGCGTGAGCCCGTCGCTGGCCAACCCGGTGCAGATCGACGAGGTCGATCTCTCCACGCCTGAAAAGCTCGCCGCGCAGCTCCTGGGCTCGGTGCCCATCTTCTTGCTCATGGCCGTCTTCATGGCCGGCATGTACCTCGCCATCGACGCCACCGCCGGCGAGCGCGAGCGCGGGTCGCTCGAGCCGCTCTTGGTCAATCCCGTGACGCGCATGAGCGTGGTGATCGGCAAGTGGGCCGCGGGCGTGACGGCCACCTGGCTCGGCCTCTCAGTGGCGCTGGTGGGCTTCGGCTTCACCATCTCGCGCGTGCCGCTGCAGGACCTCGGCGTCAAGCTGCAGCTCGGCCTCTCGCACCTCGGCTGGCTCCTGGCGCTGCTCATCCCGCTGTCGCTCCTGGCGAGCGGCGTGCAGATCGCGATGTCGCTCTACGCCCGCTCGTTCAAGGAGGCGCAGACGTACCTCTCGCTGCTCATGATCCTGCCCGTCGTGCCCGCGACGGTCTCGGCCATCTCACCCTCGGACCCCAAGGCCTGGATGATGTTCGTCCCGGTGCTCGCGCAGTCGAACCTCCTGTCCGAGGTGATGCGCGGCGAGCCGCTGAAGCTCTCGTGGGTGCTCGCGGCCGCGGTGATGACGGTGCTGGCGGCGGGAGTGTGCCTGCGCATCGCGGTGGCGCTCTTGTCGAAGGAGAAGATCGTCTTCGGGCGAAGCAGCGCGTAGCGGAGACGTTCCTGCGGGACGCTGTTCGGGCTGAGGCGAGCGCCCGATCATTCACCGCAGAGGCGCTGAAGCGCAGAACATGGATCGCTCTGCGACCTTCTGCGATTCGGCGCCTCTGCGGTGAGTCGCCGCTCGAGCAGGATCCGCACGAAGGATCGCCTTTCGAGGCCTCGGTCGGAGCTAGAAGTGCCCCGACAGCCCGGCTACGGCACCCTGCGGCAACGGCGCGGCTTCGAGCTTCAGCGACGCGTGCGCATCCGACGACGACGGCGCGAGGGCGAACAGGAGCCCGCCGCCGACCAGGGCTGCGCCGCCGGCCGCGAGGCACACGATCGAGAGGGTGTTGGCCCGCTTGCCCGTGTCTTCCTTCGCGGGATCGAACGCCTGGCCCGCGTTGGCCGCGTTGACGATGTCGTTCGAGGCCGACTTGGCCTGCAGCGCGAAGGCCCCGCTCGCCGCCAGCGCCACGATGCCGACGCCGCCGACGATGAGGCCCGCCGTGCGCATCCCGCTGCCGCTCGAGGGCGCGGGGATCGTGGCCACCGCCGCCGCAGGCGCAGGAGCCTTCTTCTCGGCCGCGGGCGCGGTCTTCGGCGCGGGCGTCGCGGAGGCCACCGTGGCGGCAGGCTTGTCGGGCGCCGCCGGAGTCGCGGCCGCCGTGTTCGCCGGAGCTCCTTGGCCACCGGCCAGCGCCATCGCCTGGGCCAACTTGGAATCGGTCGCCTTCTTGTCGGGCGCGTTGGGGACCACCGTCTTGGCGTCGGCGGCCTTGGCGTCCGCGGGCTTCGTCTCCGCAGGCTTCGCGTCCGCGGCCTTCGTCTCTGCAGGCTTCGCGTCCGCGGCCTTCGTCTCCACCTTCGCCGCCGCAGCCTTCGTCTCCGTCTTCGCCGCTGCCTTGGCCTCCTTCTTCCCGCCGCCGAGATCGACCTCGCCGATCTCGACCTTCTTGGGCGGCGCGGCCTCCTTCGCGGCCTCCTTGGCGGCCTCCTTCGCAGCCTCCTT
>JAFEBC010000229.1 GCA_018266095.1 Deltaproteobacteria bacterium | reverse complement strand
GGATCCCCGGGAAGGGCAAGGGGCGCTTTCGGATGGGCCGCGGGTTCATGGAGCCGTTGCCCGAGGCGGTCTTGCGGTCCTTCGAGGGCAAGGAGTGAAGCTGCTCCTCGACACGCACGTCCTGCTCTGGTGGGACCAGGACGAGCTCCCCGCGCGCGTGGTGCGGCGCATCCAGGGCGCGGAGCAGGTCTACGTGAGCGCGGCGACGGCGTGGGAGATCGGCATCAAGCGCACGCTGGGAAAGCTCAAGGGCAAGGGCCGCGTCGCTGACGTGCTGGCGGACTATGGCTTCCTCGAGCTGCCGATCACCATCGCGCACGCGGAGCGGGTGGAGTCGCTGCCGCAGATCCACCGCGACCCGTTCGATCGGATCCTGGTCGCGCAGGCGCTGGAGGAGTCGCTCGTGCTGGTCAGCGACGACGAGCGGATCCGGGAGTATGGCGCGCCCGTGATCTGGGGCTAGGTCGCAGGGCGGACGTGGCTAATCCCGCGGCGGCGCGTACAACGACACTCCGCGCACGTTCTCGTCGAGCTGCAGCGGGCTGCGCAGGCTGGGGAACGCGCGCTGCTCACAGTCGGTGCGGTCGCACAGGCGGCACGTGACGCCCACGGGGACGACGGACTCCAGCTTCTTCAGGTCGAGGCCGTCCGCGTACACGAGCTGGCTCGCGTGCTCGACGCGGCAGCCCAAGCCGATGGCGTGGATGCGCGGGGGCGCGTGGAAGCCCTGGCTGTCCTGTTGAACTGTGCGCGCGAGGCAGAAGTAGACGATGCCGTCGGGCATGCGCGAGAGCTGGATGCGCACCATGCCGGGCGTGGGGAAGGCCTGGAAGATGTTCCAGCGCGGGCAGGCGCCGGCGTAGCGCGCGAACTGGATGCCGCTCGCCGAGAAGCGCTTGCTGATGTTGCCGGCGACGTCGATGCGGATCATGTGGAAGGGCACGCCCTGCGCGCCGGGGCGCTGCAGCGAGCAGACGCGGTGGCAGACCTGCTCGAAGCCCACGCCGAAGCGGCGGCCGATGACGTCGAGGTCGTAGCGCTGCTCGCTCGCGGCGTGGAGGAACGAGTCGTAGGGCATGAGCACGGCGCCGGCGAAGTAGTTGGCGAGCGCGATGCGGGCGAGGCTGCGCGAGGAGTCACTGGTCAAGCGCTCGTCTTGGATCAGGCGGTCGATCACGGACGCGTGCGAGAGGATGCAGAGCTGGTGCGCGAGCTGGGCCTTGCGGCTGCGCGTGGGCAAGAGCTCGGAGAGCGTCAGGATGCGGCGCTCGGCGTCGTAGCGGCGCACGATGCTGCGCTCGCCGCGGGCGATCTTGACGGTGACCTTGTGCGCGCGCTCGAGCTGTCGCACGAGGCCCGAGAAGAGATCGTCGTGGTCGAGTTTGCCCTTGCGCCAGAGCTCCTCGGCGCCCGCCTCCAGCTCGGGGAAGTGGTTGTTGTGCCGCTGGATGAAGTCGCTGACCTCCTCGGACGGCAGCTCGTTGAGCGGCTTCATCGAGTCGCCCTCGCCCTGGTAGACGCGGGAGCTGAGCTGGTTTGCGGTCTCACGCGCTCCTTGAAACGCGCGGTAGAGCTTCAGGATCGCGCGCGAGACGGCGGGGCTCGTGGTGGCGAGGTCGCGGACCTCCTGGGCGATGATGTCGTGCTCCTCGAAGAGCGGGTCGGCGAGCGCCTCGAGCAGACCGTTGACGGTGCGGCCTTCTTCATCGGTGGCGAAGGAGGTCAGCTCGACGCCGAAGAGCTGCGCGAGCTTGATGAGGAGCGGCGCGGGCAGGGGGCGGCGGTTGTTCTCGATGAGGTTCAGGTAGCTCGCCGAGATGGCGAGGCGCTCGGCCAATTGCGCCTGCGACAGGCTCTCGCGGCGGCGCAGCGCGCGAACCTTCGGGCCCAGACGCGGGAGGTCATTCGGGTCGGTCTTGGCCATGGCGCGGGAACTCCTGGGGTTTGGTGATTTACAGACTTTACAACATGACAAGCTGTCATTGACAGATCGGTGACCGGGCCACAATCCCGAGTCGGATCATTGGTTGACGCTGTGTGTCGCGATCCGCATCCTGTGAGGCCTGACGGAGTTGACATGTCCAAGGCCTCACCCCTCACGCTGCGCGCCACCATCGACCCCTCGCTCGCGGGCATCCTCTCGCTCGAGGCGCTGTCGTTCGTGGTGGCGCTGCACGAGAAGTTCGCGGGGCGCATCGCGGAGCTCCTGGCCGCGCGCAAGGTCCGTCAGGCCCGGTTCGACGCGGGCGAGAAGCCGGACTTCCTGGCCGAGACGCGCTCGGTGCGTGAGGGCGACTGGACGGTCGCGCCGCTGCCGAAGGATCTGCTCGATCGCCGCGTGGAGATCACCGGGCCCGTCGAGCGGAAGATGATCATCAACGCGCTCAACTCGGGCGCGAAGATGTTCATGGCGGACTTCGAGGACTCGAACGCGCCGACCTGGGAGAACCAGGTGCGCGGGCAGCAGAACCTCTTTGATGCCGTGCGCCGGACGATCACGTACACGGCGGAGAACGGGAAGCAGTACGCGCTCAAGGAGAAGACGGCGACCTTGCTCGTGCGGCCGCGCGGGCTGCACCTGCCGGAGCGGCACGCGCTCGTGGGTGAGACGCCGGTGCCGGGGTCGCTCTTCGACTTCGGGCTCTTCTTCTTCCACAACGCGAAGGAGCTCGTCGCGCGCGGGAGCGGGCCGTACTTCTATCTGCCCAAGCTCGAGAGCCACAAAGAGGCGCGGCTGTGGAACGACGTGTTCGTGTTCGCGCAGGAGAAGCTGGGCCTTCCGCGCGGGACGATCAAGGCGACGGTGCTCATCGAGACCTTGCCGGCGGCGTTCGAGATGGACGAGATCCTGTACGAGCTGCGCGAGCACTCGGCGGGGCTCAACTGCGGGCGCTGGGACTACATCTTCAGCTTCATCAAGAAGATGTCGGGCGACGCCACGCGCGTTCTGCCGGACCGCGCGCAGGTGGGCATGGATCGCGCGTTCCTGCGGGCGTACTCGAAGCTGCTCATCCGCACCTGCCACAAGCGCAACGTGCACGCGATGGGCGGGATGGCGGCGCAGATCCCCATCAAGGACGACGCGGCGGCCAATGAGGCGGCGCTCGCGAAGGTGCGCGCGGACAAGCTGCGCGAGGTCACCGACGGGCACGATGGGACGTGGGTCGCGCACCCGGGGCTCGTGCCGGTGGCGATGGAGGTCTTTGACCAGCACATGCGCGCGGCGAACCAGCTCGAGCAGAAGCACCCGGAGTACGCGATCGCGCGCGAGGACCTGCTCGCGATCCACACCGGGACGCGCACCGAGGCGGGCCTGCGGCACAACATCCGGGTGGGCGTGCAGTACCTCGAGGCGTGGCTGCGCGGGAACGGGTGCGTGCCCATCTACAATCTGATGGAGGACGCGGCCACCGCGGAGATCTCGCGCGCGCAGGTGTGGCAGTGGATCCGCTACGGCGCCTCGCTCGAGGACGGGCGCCAGGTGTCGAAGGAGATGTTCCTCGCGATGTTGCCGGAGGAGCTCCTGCGTGTGCGCGGCGAGGTCGGCGACGCGCGGTTCACCTCGGGAAAGTTCACGGAGGCGGCGGGGCTGTTTGAGACGCTCTCGACCGCGCCGCGCTTCGAAGAGTTCCTCACGCTCCCCGCGTACGACCGCCTGCTCGCGAGCGAGGCGCACTGAAACGAACTGGCCGCACGACCCACCTTTCGCACGTTGCCTTCAACGCAGTCCCATCACCCGCACCAGAACAGAAGGAGAAATCCCATGACCGCAGCCCAACTCGCCGACAACCGTTTCGATGGCATCGTCCGCCCCTACAAGAAGGCCGACGTGGAGCGGCTGCGCGGCAGCGTGAAGATCGAGCACACGCTGGCGAACCTGGGCGCGCGTCGCCTGTGGGAGCTTCTGCACTCGGAGGAGTTCGTCAACGCGCTCGGCGCGCTCACGGGCAACCAGGCCGTGCAGCAGGTCCGCGCGGGCCTCAAGGCGATCTACCTCTCGGGCTGGCAGGTCGCCGCGGACGCGAACCTCGCCGGTGAGATGTACCCGGACCAGAGCCTCTACCCGGCCAACTCGGTGCCGCAGGTGGTGCGCAAGATCAACGCGGCGCTGCTGCGCGCGGACCAGATCGACCACGCCGAGGGCAAGCACGACAAGCACTGGCTCGCGCCCATCCTCGCGGACGCCGAGGCCGGCTTCGGTGGCCCGCTCAACGCGTTCGAGCTGATGAAGGGCATGATCGAGGCGGGCGCCGCCGGCGTTCACTTCGAGGACCAGCTCGCGTCGGAGAAGAAGTGCGGCCACATGGGCGGCAAGGTGCTGGTGCCGACGAGCGCGTTCATCCGCACGCTGACCGCGGCCCGCCTCGCGGCTGACGTCATGGGCGTGCCGACGGTGCTGGTCGCGCGCACGGACGCCGACTCGGCCAAGCTCTTGACCAGCGACATCGACGAGCGCGACCGCGAGTTCATCGAGTCGCCGGAGCGCACGGCCGAGGGCTTCTACAAGGTGAAGAGCGGCGTGAAGGCGGCCATCGCGCGCGGCCTCGCGTACGCGCCGTACGCCGACATGGTGTGGTGC
>JAFEBC010000228.1 GCA_018266095.1 Deltaproteobacteria bacterium | reverse complement strand
CTATCTGCAGCCGCAAGGCGCGACCTACGACGGCCCGGTGCGGCCCGACAAGGCGCGGCCGCAGGTCGCGTTTCCGCAGACGCTGATGAGCACCTCGGCGGGCGTGGCGGCGCTGGCGCAGGTGGGCACCTCGCCGGCGATGAAGGCGCAGCTCCCGGACCTGGCGAGGCGCAGCCTGGCCGCGGCGCAGAAGGGCTTCGCGTATCTCGACAAGATCATCGCGGAGCGCGGGGCGGCGGGCACAAGCCAGCACGTGGGCCGCAACGGCGAGACGTACGATGGCCTGGACGCGCTGGCGTGGGCGACGGTGGAGCTGTTCCTCGCCACCGGGGACAAGGCGCTGCAGGAGCGCCTCGTGAAGACGTTCGATCCCGGCCTCACGCACTGGGGCTGGCAGCGTCTGCCCGAGGCCAACGCGCGCGCGGTCCGGTCGTATGCGTTCGCGGCGCGGAGCGGACGGCGCAAGCTGGAGGAGCTGGATCCGGCGCTGCTGGCGCGGTGCGAGAAGGAGCTGCGCGCGCAGGGGGCCGACTTCGCTGCGTGGGCCCGCTCGAGCGCGTACGGGACGCCGCTGCCATCGGAGGCGCGCCGCCTGCGCCGGCTGGGCTGGTACTTCTCCAGCGCCAGCGCGTTCGACCTCTCGGTGGCCGCGCTGCTCGACGACAAGCCCGAGCTCTCCGAGGCCATCGACGGCGCCTTCGACTACGAGCTGGGCGAGAATCCGCTCGACGTGACCTTCGTGACCGGCCTGGGGTGGAAGCGCGAGCACGTGGTGGTGAGCCAGTTCGCCGAGAGCGGCCGGGAGTCGCTGCCGCCGACGGGCCTCCTGGTCGGGAGCGTGACCGAGGGCGTGGCCTGGATCGGGCTCTACAAGCGCGAGATGCTCGACCTGACCTGGCCGTTCGACAGCGATCCGGCGGCGCCGTACCCGCTCTACGATCGCTGGACCGACACGTTCAACCTCTCGGCCGAGGGCTCGACGTTCGTGCAGGCGAGCTCCCTGGCGGCGGCGGCCCTGCGCATGGCGAGGTCGCCGCTGGCCAAGCAGGCCTGGCGCGCGCAGCCGGGGCGCATCGAGGCCTCAAAGCCCTTGAAATCAGGGGAGAAGATCGAGCTGAAGCTGGTGGCCGAGGGCCTGGAGCTCTCGCAGGCGCAGATCGTGTGGGACGCGCAGGACGCAGCGCCCGTGTTCGGCCGCACCGCGACGTACGTGCCCACCGACGCGGGCACGCACTGGGTCGAGGCCGAGGCGGTGCTGCCGGATGGGCGGCGCGTGATGGCGCAGGTCGACCTGGTGATCGACCGCTAGCCCGAGCTCGCCTGGCCGGACGCGGCTCTAATAGCCCGGGTCGGTCAGGTGATAGTGCAGCGCGTACTTCACCAGGCCGGCCACGTTGGAGATGCCGAGGCGGGCGGCGAGGGCCGCGCGATGTCCGTCGACCGTGCGCACGCTGAGCGAGAGCGACGAGGCGATTTCCTTGCTGGAGTTTCCAGCAGCCAGAAGGCGCAGCACGTCGCGCTCACGCGGGGTGAGCGAATCGGGTCCGGGGACCGTCTCCGTTTCGTCGAGCAGGCCACGCACCGCGCCGAGCGCGATCCGCGGGCTCAAGTAGAGCTGGCCGGCCGCGGCGGCGCGCACCGCGTCCGAGAGCTCCCTGGGCGACGAGTCCTTGGGCACGAAGCCGCGCGCACCCGAGTGGATGGCGAGCCTCGCGCTGGCCGGGTCGGCGATCATGGAGATCACCACGGCCGCGGTCGGGATCTTCTCCTCGTGGAGCTTCCGCAGGACCTCGATGCCGGTGAAGCCTGGCATCTGCAGGTCCAGCACGGCCACCTGCGGCCGGTGCGTGCGGATCGCTTCGAGGGCGTCCTCGCCGTCATACGCTTGCGCGACGACGTCGAATCCCTCCTTGCGAAGGAGAGTGGAGAGGGCTTCCCAGACCAGCGTGTGGTCATCTGCAATGACGATGCGCGTAGGGCCTCCTGCGTACGAACAGTGAAATCGGCCTCCCCCCGCCACACCTGAAGCGCAGAAACCCTAACAGGAGTTCGCGGGATTGTCACTGTTGGACTACAGTGTCGCTGTAACGACATCGCGCGCTGAGACAAAACCCGTCTCGAATTGAGACCTTGGGGCGATCGAACAAAGTCCAGAAAATCAGCGGAATTGGCCGGATGGCGGACACTTGAGGCGACAGAATGCCGCGCCGGCGGGCACGCAGAGCTGCGTCCGACCACCAGCGAGGGGCCTGACTCCGGCGCCGAAGTCAGGCCCCTCCCGTTCGAGCCGCGTTGCACGGCTCCCTGCTCGCTCACTTCGTGTTCGGCGCGAGCTGCAACTGCGGCAGCCCTTCCTTGCCCACGACGAGCGTGATGTTGCCGACCTTGGCCGCGAGCTCCTTGTAGGCCTCGAGCTCCTTCAGGCGGATGAGCAGCGGGTTCTCCGCGAGCACCTTCGCCGTCTGGGCCATCGAGCGCGTGGCCGCCGTCTCCTCGCGCCGCAGGATGACGTTGGCCTCCGCCTCCTTCTGCGCCTCGATGACGCGGTTCAGGAGGGCCTTCATGTCGCCCGGCAGCACGAGGTCCTTGAGGCCGACCTCGATGACCGACAGGCCCAACGACTCCGCGCGCGCGGCCACCATCGGACGCAGCTCGAGGCTCAAGCTCTCACGCAGCGCCAGGATCTCGTCGAGCGTCCGCGTGGCGACCACCTCGCGCGCCGAGAGCTGCACGGCGAGGTAGAGCGCGTCCTCGGGCGCCTTGGCGACCGTGAGCGAGCGCCGCACGTCCGTGACCTTGAACGAGACCGAGAGGTTCAGACGCAGGGACACGCGGTCCTTGGTCATGACCTCCTGGCCCGTGATGGGCACGATGCGCTCGCGCAGATCGAGCGCGACGAGCTGGACCTTGTGCACGACCGACCACGCCGCCTTGCGGCCCACACCGAGGACCGCCTCGAGGGCTCCGTCGACGTAGCGGACCACGGCCTGGCCCTCAGGGGCCGTGGTCTCGACGTACTCGCCGGCCGGGACGAGCGACTTCACTTCGTCCCGGAGCGGCTCGATGTCGATGCCGGAGACGTCGATGAGCTCGATGGTGACGCCCGGGATGAGCTCGCGCTCAGCGCCCGCGCGCCGCTCGATCTTCTCGACGGTCCAGATCTGGTGCACGCCCGGGCCCAGCCACAGCGCCGGACGGCCGCGGCGGGTCACGAGCGCGCGCTCGGTCTCGCGCACGGTGACCACGCGGAGGTCCTCGCTCGGCACCAGCGAGAGCTCTTCGCCGCGCAGGTCGGCCTTGAGCTGCGTGGTGTCGTAGCGCTTGACCTCGACCTTGCGCAGGAACGTGTTCCAGATCGTGTGGCGGCCCGGCTTCAGGTACTTCACGGGCAGGTTGTCGATGAGCACGATGGCGCGCTCGGTGAGCTTGAGATGGACTTGCATGGAACTACCTCCTTCGAAAATGCCGACCCCGAGCCAATTCCCGAGGCGCTCCTCGATCCGGTGTCCTTTGGACACCTCCACCAAGGGCGAGCTCCGCTCCCCCTGGACCCCCAATGGTCCGTGCTCGAATCGCAGCGGACCCAATTCATGTCGAAACATCCGGAGACGCCGGCGCGCGGACACTCTCCTCTGGTCCCCACCAGACAGCGGCCCTTCCCTCAACTTGGCAGCGCGGTCAGCGGCGGCACTTGAGGCGGTCCGTCGGCGCTCGCACGCACGCCCCCATGCGGCGCGTGGATCGACTCGAGGCTGGCCAAAGTGCGGCACATCATTCCGGGCTACTGGCCCTGTCTGGCCAGAGGGGCAAGTGCCCGTGGCCGGCGTCTCCTTCCTGTGCATCCCTCTCTCGAGAGATTCTCTTGGTGGAGGATTCGAACCCCCGACTCGCGAATTAGAATTTCGCTGCTCTACCAACTGAGCTACCCAATGACCTGCATCGCGGCTGCAGGTCGTGCCGTGCGGCCCCGAGGTGCAGGACGCCTCTGACGGACGGTCGGCCCGACGCTCATAAAGCGGGGACGGTGCCGGGACAGAGGGCGCTGCTGGGCGCCGCAGATGGTACGAGAGGCGGGAGTCGAACCCGCAGCGGCCAGCTCGGCCACCCGGGTCTGAGCCGGGCGCGTCTCCCTGTTTCGCCACTCTCGCGTGAATGTGATTACTGAATTTTGGTAAACCTCCTCCGCCGCGTGGCCCGGAGGTCACACGTTCG
>JAFEBC010000227.1 GCA_018266095.1 Deltaproteobacteria bacterium | reverse complement strand
TGATGAAGGTCGGGATATCGATCTCGGTTGGGCAGGCGCGGATGCACGGCGCGTCGTAGCAGTAGAGGCAGCGGTTGGCCTCGGCGGCGGCCTGGTCGGGGGTGAGAGCGGGCGTCAGCTCTTGGAAGGGCGCGCGAGGAGTGGGGATCGAGAAGGCCATCGCGCAACACTACTTGGGCCCTGCGAGGCGGCAAGACTTATGAGCGGGTTTTCGGCGCGTCGGCGGTCATGCTGCCCGTCTGCAGCGCGCCGGCCTTGTCGTAGTGCGCGATGATCGTCCCCGATGACGCGACGCGCGAGGAGGTGAGCTTGAACGCGCGCGGAGCCGAGCCCTCCGCCCAGAGGCGCTTGCCGCTCCCGACCACGGCGGGCGCGAGGAAGAGGGTCAGCGCGTCGACGAGATCGTGCGCGAGGAGCGCTTGCGCCAGGATCGGGCTCCCCTGCGTCAGGAGCTGCGGCCCATCTTGCTCTTTCAGCTTCTTCACGTCGTCCACGCTGCGCAGGAGCACGCTGCCGGACCAGCGCAGGTCGACCTTCCCTGAGCCTGACACGACGTACTTCCTGCACGCGTTGAACTTGCGCGCGATCCACCCCGCGGGGCCGTTCTCGTCCTGCTTGGGCCAGTAGCCCGCGAAGTTCTCGTACGTCTTGCGGCCGAGGAGCAGATCGAACGGCGGCTCCATCATGCGCGCGAGCTCTTCGCCGCCTTCCTTGCTGCGGAACGGCACGATCCAGCCGCCGAGCGCGAAGCCGCCGCTCGTGTCCTCGGACGGTCCGTGGGCGGACTGCATGACTCCATCGAGCGAGAGCTGGGCGCCGACGACGAGCTTGCGCATGGGTGTCTCCTGTGTGGCGTTACGCGACCTTCAGGATGCGCACGATCTCGCGCTCGAAGATGCCCGGATATTCGCGGTGCAGGAAGTGGCCGCCTGGGTGCTTCACGACTTCATAGCTCGCGCGGTACGCAGGCCGCGCGCGGTGGAAGTCGATGTGGCGCGTGGCCGGATCGTGATCGCCGCTGATCGCCCATGCGGGCACGGTGATGGGCCGCGAGAGCGTCGCGACATCGCGCGGACGCATGGCGCGGTAGTGCCCCAGCGCGGCCTCCAGGCTGCCCGGATGGCGATAGCACTCCTTCACGTCCGCGCTCTCCTCGGGACCCGGATTCCAGCGCGGCGACCAGCGGCGCAAGAGCTCGTCGATGTGCGCGAAGTCGTTGGCGCGGATCATCTTCTCGGTGTCCGGCAACTGGAAGCGCAGGAAGTGGCGCGCGCCCCAGAGGATGCGCGGCCAGGGGATGACGCCGCTCGCGTGCGGGATGGCGACGGTGATGAGCTTCTTGACCTTCGCGGGATCGCTCATGGTGGCCGCGAACACGGCCGCGGCGCCCCAGTCGTGGCCGATGAGCACGGCCTGCTCCTCGCCGAGTGCGTCGATGAGCGCGAGCACGTCGCTGCCGATGGCTTCGATGGTCTGCTTGCCGTCGGGCGCGGGTTCGCTGGGGAAGTGGCCGCGCAGGAACGGGGTCACGGCGCGGAAACCGGCGGCGGCGATGGCGGGGCGGATCTTGTCCCACGTGTGCGCGGTGTCGGGGAAACCATGCACGAGGATGACGAGCGGGCCTAAGCCCTCCTCCAAGTAGGCTTGCTTGAAACCGTTCACTTGGGCGAACGCGAGCGTGGACATGGTGAGAGCGTACTCGAACGGGCGTCTTCGGTCCTGCGGGTTGCATCTCCGCGGACCCGCGCCGTGGGGAGGGCCGCGCTCCGAGAAGGCTTGCGGCACGACCGCGCTCGCATCCGCGAGCGCTGAGCTCCGTTCAACGCCTTGATGTGCCGCGCCTCAACTTCGCGCGTTCCCTCCCCACGCCACGGGCCCGCTCTTTGTCCGCGTGGAGGCGCGACGAGGCTGCGGGGCGCGCACCATGTCCTCTCCGTCGTCAGAGGACGGTGTCGCAGTGCCCGGCATTCGGAGGGCACCGGCCCGCTCGTCATCCTTTGCACGGGTTCCAGTTGTTCTTCGGGGTGCAAAGGAATCCGACATCGGTCGCCTCACCGATGCGGCGTTGACACGTGCGCCAATGGGTTACGTTCGCGCGCATGCGACAGATCTGGATCCCCAAGACCGGCGGCCCTGATGTCCTCTCTCTGCGGGAGGCGGCCGATCCGGTGCCGGCGGCTGGGCAGGTGCGCATTCGGGTGAAGGCGTCGGGGGTGAACTTTGCCGACACCGTCGCGCGGCAGGGGTTCTACAAGGATGCGCCGCCGATTCCGTTCGTGCCCGGGTACGAGGTCTCGGGCGTGGTCGATCAGCTCGGCGAGGGCGTGAAGACGCTGGCCGTGGGCGATCGCGTGCTGACGATGATCCGCTTCGGCGGCTATGCAGACGTGGTGGTGCAGGACGAGAACATCATCACCAAGATGCCGGATTCGATGTCGTTCTCGGAGGGCGCGGCCATTCCGGTGCAGTGGATGACGGCGTGGCACATGCTGGTCGAGCTCGGGCACTTGAAGAAGGGCCAGCGCGTGCTGGTGCAGGCGGCCGCGGGCGGCGTGGGGACGGCGGCGGTGCAGATCTGCAAGGCGTTCGGCGCGGAGGCGATCGGCACGGCGTCGGCCAGCAAGCACGCGCGGCTCAAGGAGCTCGGGTGCGCGCACGTCATCGACTACCGCACGGAGGACTTCGAGGCGGGCGTGAAGCGGATCACGAATGGCAAGGGCGTGGACATCGCCATCGACGCGGTCGGCGGGAACAGCTTCAAGAAGTCGTACCGCTGCCTGAAGAAGACCGGGAAGCTGATGATGTTCGGCGTGTCCGCGATGACGCCGGGCGACAAGCCCAACCTCTTTCACGCGGCCAAGGCGATCATCGGGATGCCGTTCTTCCACGCGATCCGCCTGATGATGGACAACAAGGGCGTGTTCGGGATCAACCTCGGCCAGCTCTGGGACGAGCCGGAGATGATGCAGGCGGAGCTGCGCGAGATCGTGAAGGGCTTCGCGGAGGGGAAGTTCAAGGCCATCATCGATCTGGAAGTGCCGTTCTCGGAGGCGCCGAAGGCGCACGCGCGGCTGGCGGCGCGGGAGAACTTCGGGAAGGTCCTCCTTCTTCCGTAGGTTCGTATCCGCTCGCTCTGAGTCTGAGGCCGGCGGCTGATCGCGGTCCCGGGGCACAGGGCGGGTTGCGCCTCCGGCGGTGGACCTTCCGGCGTTCGGGAAGGTGAGGTCCGGAAGCTACTTCGCGCGGTGCTTCCGGTACCACTCGAGCGTCGGCTTCAGGCCCTCGTGCAGAGGCACCTTTGGCTGCCAGCCCAAGAGCGACTGCGCGCGTGCGATGTCCGGCTTGCGCTGCTTCGGGTCGTTCTCGGGCAGCGGGCGCACCGACACGACCTTGCCGCCTGAGCCGGCCACCTGGCGGATGATGTCGGCGAGCTGGACCAGCGTCATCTCGTTGGGGTTGCCCAGGTTCACGGGCTGGCCGTCGCCCTTGGCGCGCAGGAGCAAGAAGCCGTCGAGGAGGTCGTCGACGTAAGTGAACGAGCGCGTCTGCGAGCCGTCGCCGAAGACGGTGAAGTCCTTGCCGTCCAGCGCCTGGCAGGCGAAGGCGGGGATGACGCGGCCGTCCTCTTCGCGCATGCGCGGGCCGTAGGTGTTGAAGATGCGGCCGAGCTGGCAGGGAAGTCCGCGGGCGCGCGCGAAGGAGGTGATGTACGCCTCGGCGAAGCGCTTGCTCTCGTCGTAGCAGGCGCGCGGGCCGATGGGGTTCACGTTGCCGAAGTAGTCCTCGCGCTGCGGGTGCACGAGCGGGTCGCCGTAGACCTCGGAGGTCGAGGCGTGCACCAGCGTCGCGCCTGCGCGTTCGGCCAGCTCGCACGCGTTCTTCACGCCCAGCGAGCCGACCTCGAGCGTCTCGATGGGCCGGCGCGCGTAGTCGATGGGCGAGGCCGGCGAGGCGAAGTTCCACACCGTCGTCAGCGGGCCGACGACGGGGATGGGCTTGCAGATGTCCCACTCGAGGATCTGCACGCGCGCGTTGCCGGCGAGGTGCGCGAGGTTCGAGCGGCGGCCGGTGCTGAAGTCGTCCACCACCACCACGTCTTGGCCGAGCGCGAGCAGGCGGTCGACGAGGTGCGATCCGATGAACCCGCTGCCACCCAGCACTGCTGCGCGCATGAACTCCTCGAGCCCTCGCGTGGACCGAGGGCGGCGCAACCTAGTGACTTGGTGCGGCACCTGTCAATGCGCGACTGTGACCGCGGCGCCGGCGGGCCGGCACGCAGGGGCGCGGAGTCACACGCCCAGCGCGTGCGCGACGGCCTTGCGCAGGCCCGACTCGAGCTGCTTCGCGGCGGCGTCCCAGGTGAGCGCGCGGACTCGCTGGAGACCGCTCTGGCGCAGCGTGGCCCGCAGCTCGGCGTCGTCGAGCAGGCGCAGGATGGCGGCGGCGTACCCCAGGGGCGCAGGGGGCGCGAGCACCACGTCGCGCTCGGGCTCGAACAAGGCGCGCGTCGAGGGCGCGTCGATCTCCACCACCGGGAGGCCGCACGCCATCATCTCCTGGGGCACGAGCGAGTAGTTCGAGAGCGAGCACGAGAGGCCGAGGGTGGAGCTGGCGTAGAGCGCGCGCAGCTCGGCGTGGGCGAGGACGCCGCGCTTGTGGGCCTCGAAGGGCAGGTCGAGCTTGGTCGGATCGCTCCCGTACACGCTCACCTCGAGCTGTGGACGCTGGCGCTTCACCTCAGCCAGCGCGAGGGCCACCAGCTCGAAGCCGCGGCGCGCAGTGAACGGGCGCAGGTACACGGCGATGCGTCCGCCCGCGGGAGGCGCGGTGGCGGCCTCGGGCACGAAGTAGTCGGAGGGCTCGACGCCGAGCAGGAAGTGGGAGGCGCGCGCTTGGAATTCGCTGCGCAGGCGCTGCTCGAGCCACGGGCCGGCGCAGACGTGCTGGAAGCCCAGCCGATACGTCTCCTCGACCAGCGCCGACGCCGTGCCGATCGGGAAGAAGCCGGGCTCCCAGTCTTGCACCAGATAGGCCGCGGCGCCGGACCTGCGGCGGCGATCGACCACGTAGGCCGTGTCCCAGTGCGTGGCCACGTGCACGTCCGCGTCCGGCAGCGGGTCGCCGTGGTGCAGGAACACGCGCGCGCGCAGCGGCACGAAGAGCTCCTGCACGAGCTGACGCACCTGCACGGGGACCTGCGGCAAGAGGCCTTCCGTGGAGGTGAACACGAGCTGGCAGGTGTGTCCGAGCGCCTCGAGCTTCTGCGCCAGGCGGAAGATGGTGGTGTGCCCACCGGAGCCCTTGAAGAACGCGGGCACCACGAAGGAGATGGTGAGCGGCGCGCTCAGCGCGGAGGGGGCCGGAGGCGGCACGGCGCGGCGCGGCTCGCGCAAGAGATCGTACGGGTGCTGATCCCACCACGGGCCCTCGGCGGCTTCGGCCGGGCGGCGCAGGCGCTCGAACACGGCCTGGGCGCCCTCGTCGCGCAGCACCTCGGCGGCGCGCGCGCTCTTCTGGGCCAGCCTGGCGGCGGCGGTGAGAAAGCCGCTGCGCTCGGGGCGGGTGGTGACCGGGGCCTGCACGAGCGCGGCTGGCGCGGGGGCGATGAGCTGCTTCTTGAGCGCGGCGGCGCGGGAGCGGAGCGCGGCGAGGCGGGTCGCGGGCGGCGCGGCGTAGGTGCGCAGGGCCTCGGCCTCGGCTGCGTACACGCGCGTCCAACCGGCCTCGAGGACCGCCTGCGCGAGGCGCTCGTCGGCGAGCTCACGCGCCGGGTCGCCCGGGAGCTGCGCGAGCTGGAGCCGCCGGAGCGCATCGACTCGAATGGCCGCGCAGGCGAGATCGCAGGTGCAGAGCGCGTGCAGCTCGCGCGTCCACTGCGTCCAGCCCCCGGCGCCATCGGCGATGCGCGCGCGCGGTTGCGACGAGAGGGGCGCGTGCAGCGCCTCGAGCTGACGCTTGCCCAGCGCGTCGCAGCGCTCGTGCGGGGTCTGGCGCCCGAGCGCGAGGGCGACCCCCGCGTCTGTCCGCAGAGGCTCGAGCAGCGCGTGGACGAAGCCCTGCGAGGCCGGCGTGCACTCGGCGTCGAGCAGGACCGCGAGCGGAGAATCGCAGAGCGAGAGCGCCTGGGCGCGCAGGGCACCCGGATGCCGATCCGGCGCGGCGGCGACCGTCGTGTGCGCCCGCTCCAGCTCCCGGGCGAGCGCGTCGTCGAGCCCCAGGCCCGCGAGCACCGGCTGCGGCTTTGGGCGCGCATCGAGCAGGCGCAGCGAGAGCGGGTCCGGCCGCTGCTCCAGCAGGGCACGCAGCGTCTCCGCCAGGCGCTCGCCCGGTTGGTGCAGCGTCACGACGACGGAGACGGCGGCCTTGTGACTCACGGCTCCCTCTGGTTCGCCGGCGCCCACGGCCGCGCCACGCGGGGCGGATCGGCGGGGGCGAGATCGAGATCGGCGAGCGACAGGTTCGGATTGTAGAACGGGTCGCGCGCGAGGTCCGCGTGACGATCGTGCATGTCCTCGATCTCGCGCTCGAAGCGGGCGCGCTGCGCTGGCGCCAGGTCGTCACCGCGCGAGTAGCTCTCGTGATGCACGAGCTGCGCCCAAGGCGTGAAGACGTTGCGGTAACCCATCGCGCGCAGGCGCAGGCAGAAGTCGATGTCGTTGAAGGCCACCGCGAAGCGCGCTTCGTCCAGGCCGCCCGCGCGCAGGTAGAGCTCGCGGCGCACCACGAGGCAGGCCGCCGTCACCGCGCTCACCGAGCGCGTGGCGAAGGCGAGCCCCTGCGGACCGGGCGCGTCAGGAGGGAGCCCGCGCAGGACGTGCCCCGCGACGCCGAGCACTCCCGTGGCCACGCCCAGGTGCTGCAGGCGCCCATCCGGATACGAGAGCTTCGCGCCCACCGCGCCGATCTCGGGCCGCAGCGCGTGCGCCACCAGCTCGGAGAGCCACGACGGGTCGCGCAGCTCCAGGTCGTTGTTGCAGAGGGCCAGCACCTCGCCGCGCGCAGCCAAAGCCGCGAGGTTGTTGAGCCGCGAGAAGTTGAACGGCCCCGGCGCGCGCAGCACCCGGGCCGCGCCGCGCTCGGCCAGCCCCTCGAGGAAGCGAAGCGGGGCGGTCTCGCGGCTGCCGTGGTCGACGATGAGCAGCTCCAGCCTGGGCCAGCGCGTGCGCGTGAGCAGCCCCTCGACGCAGCGGGCGAGCACCGAGAGGCCGTCGCGCGTGGGCACGATGGCCGTCACCAGCGGCTCGGAGGACAGCGGCGGGCGCACCCTTCGTGTCTGATGGACACCATCGAGCTCGACCGTCCACCCCGGCGCGCGTTCGAGGAGCGCGCCGCGAACGGTGGCTGTCTGCTCCTGCGCGGACGGCGCAGGCCCCGGGCCGACGTGGGCCAGGATGTGCGGCACGTGCGCGATGCGCCGCGGAGACGTGCGGCCCGCCGCGCGCAGGAAGAGGCCGAACGCCGACTGCGCAGGGGCGGCGCGGGCCAGTTGGGCGCGCACGAGCGTGAAGGGCGTGACGTAGTCGAGCGACCACAGGAGCTCGGGATCGAAGTCGGGCTTGAAGAACGGTGTGTGCCGCTGGCCGCTGGCCTCGACGTGATCGTGATCGGCGTAGAGCAGATCGAGGGCGCGGTCACGGGCCAGCGTCTCGGCGGCGACGAGCAGCGCGTGGGGAGGCAGCCGCACGCGGGGGTCGAGCACCAGCACGAACTCGCCCTGCGCCTTGGGGAGCGCAGCCTGGAGCGGCCCGGTCAGCACCTCGAGCGGCGGCAGGACCTGCGCGGAGAGCCCGCCGATGCCGGCCGGATCGCAGACCGTGATCGAAGGCCAACGCACGGCCGCGGCGCGCTTGCGCAGACCGTCGAGATCGTCCGGCGAGGGCGTGTCGAAGCGGCGCACCCACTCGCTGTAGTCGATCGATCGGCCCAGCCCGAGGTCGCCGCCCAGCCGCGCCAGCAGGGCGTCGAGGCCATCGCGCGCCAGGATGCGCCGCGTGCGCCGGAGCGTGGAGCCGACGCGCGAGGGCTCGCGCAGGAGGCGCAGCAGCTTGCCGGGCAGGGTGGACGGCTCCTTCATGCGCGGGCGCCGATCGGAGCTGGAAGGTCCACGGGCACGCGCTCGCGCAGCTCGAGCTCACGACGCCGGCTCGCGGGCAACAGGGGCGGATCGGCCTGCACGGCGGCCCACGCCTCATCGCGCAGGCGCCGGCGCGAGCGCTCACCCAGGCCCGTCTTGAGCGGCTGCAGGAGGAGCCCGACGCGCTCGGCGCCCAGAGCCTTCTCCGCGAGCGAACGCGGCAGCTTCCAGAGCGCCCGCAGCGGCCGCGGGATCGGCGAGGCGTGCGCCCCCGCGGTGGAGGGCGGAGCGTCCGTGGTCCCCTGCGCGCGATCGCGCTGGTCACAGAAGGCCACGAGGGCGTCCCAGGTCTCCGGCACCTCGCGCGGCCGCAGCGTGCGCAGCGCCGACACCCGCACGAGCGCGCTCGCCTCGAGCCGCGCGATCGTCGCCGATGATCCCTGCAGCGCGCGCACCGCCTGCACCAGCGCATCGGCCTTGGCCAGCGCGGCCGGGACCTCCTGCGACAGGAGCGGCAGCACGAAGCGCCCGCGCGCGTGCCGCAGCAGCACCGTCGGTGACCTGCACATCTCCCGCGCGAGCGCGCTCGTCGTGACCACGAAGTCGCGCAGCGTCTGGGCCTTCAGCCACTCGCGCGGCGGCTCGCCCTCGTGCGGCCAGAGCAGCTCGACGCCCGGCGCGTGCAGCGGCTTCCAGCGCGCGCGGGTGTCCGCCGTGAACAGCTTCGGGTGCAGCGCGTGGAGCTGCGGCAGGAGCGCTTGCTTCCTCCGATCGGCCTCGAACAGCAGCCCCGCGCGCTGCTTGCGGCGATAGCGGAAGAGCGGCTCCTCGACCAGCGTCCCGCGCAGCCCGCGCTCGGCCACCGACAGCCAGAACGACCAGTCCTCGTACCCACGCAGCGGCGGATACCAGCAGCCCTCGCGCTCGAACACCTCGCGCCGCACGAGCGCGCTCACCACCATGAGGTTCTCGTCGAGCTGCAAGAGCGGATTGAAGGGCGGGAGCGGATCCAGGTACGCGTCCGCGCCGAAGCTCTCCACGTGACTGAACGCGAACGACGCGCCCGGGTCGCGCAGCAGCGCGCGCTCGAGGTGGGCCAGGCACTCCGGGTGCAGCAGGTCGTCGCTGTCGAGCGGAAAGATGAGCGCGCTCGTGCTCGCGCGCACGCCCACATTGCGCGCCAGGCCCGGCCCCGCCTGCTCCTGGTGGATCACGCGAACCGGCGCCGCCTGCTGCGCGAGCAGGTCCTTCGTGGCCCGATCGCGCGAGCCATCGTCGACCAGGATGACCTCGTCCGGCGGCCGCGTCTGCGCGCGCACGCTCGCCAGCATCTCCTGCAGGAAGTCCGCGCCCCCGTGCACCGGCGTGACGATCGCGATGCCTGGAGTGCCCACCCGGTCGAGCTCCTAGCGCGAAGCGAACCAGCGCGCCGTCGCCGCCAGCCCTTCGGCGACCTCGATGCGCGGCGCCCACCCGAACGTCTTGCGCGCCAGCGACGCGTCGATCACCGAGCGCCGCTGCTCGCCGGGCTTGCCCGGGCCGTGCTCGAGCGGCTTGGTCCAGCCGAGCGCGCGCGCGAGGTGGCCCGCCAGCACCACCACGTCGGTCTCCTTGCCGGTGCCGACGTTGAGCGCGCCCGTGTACGTGGACTCGACGCCGAGCACGTTGAGATCGGACACGTCGTCGACGTGCACGTAGTCGCGCGTCTGCAGGCCGTCGCCGTTGATCACCGGCCCGTCGCCGCGCAGCATCTTCTCGCAGAAGATGGCCACCACGCCCGCCTCTCCGTGCGGATCCTGGCCGGGCCCGTAGACGTTGGCGTAGCGCAGGGCCAGCGTGTGCATGCCGTGAACGATGGCGTAGTGCGAGAGGTACTCCTCGCCGCACAGCTTGGAGACGCCGTAGGGGCTCAAGGGCCGCCGCGCGTGCGACTCGGTGGCCGGGAACACGTCCTGCTCGCCATAGACGGCGCCGCCCGACGAGGCGAAGACGATGCGCTTGCAGCCCACGCGCCGCGCGGACTCGAGCACGTTCACGGTGCCCAGCACGTTCACGGCCGCGTCGAAGGTGGGGTCGGCGACCGACTTGCGCACGTCCATCTGCGCGGCGAGGTGCAGCACGGCCTCGGGCCGCACGCGCTCGAACAACTGCACCAGCGCGGGCTCGCGGATGTCCTGCACCTCGAGGGTGACGCCGGCGGGGATGTTCTCGCGCTTGCCGTGGCTCAGGTCGTCGATGACCGTGACCGCGTGGCCCTTGGCCGCGAGCTTGCGCACGGAGTGAGAGCCGATGAAGCCGGCGCCGCCGATGACTGCGATTCGCATGCGCGTGTTCCTACCGCGAAACCGGCACGGGTGTCAGGCGTCTCGCGCGCTCGCGCAGGCTCTTGAGCGCGGGCTTCAGGGCACGCAGCCAGGCGCGCTCGGCCACGTCCTGGGCGCGGTCGCGCAGGGGCAGGCGCGGCGCGAGGTGGTCGAAGCTGAAGTCGGGCTCGGCGATGGCGGGCGCCGCGTGGGCCGAGAGGCGCAGCACGCGCAGTGAGTCGGTCAGCGCGCGCGAGGGCACGGCGCGCTCGATGGGGCCGGCGCTCAGCTCGAAGCTGCCCAGGCGATCGAGATCGAGCAGCGCGCACGCGGCGGGCGGGAGCGAGCCCGCGAGCGGCCCGAAGCGACCCAGGGCCGGGGGCCAGAGCGGCCGCTTGTGCGCGCTGAAGGGCACGCCGGCGAGGTGCGTGGCCAGGGCCAGACGTCCGCGCGTGAGGGCCCAGGGCGCGGCGCCGTTCGACTCCAGCGCCGCCTCGAGCGCGTGCAGATGCGCCGGGTGCAGGAGGTCGTGGTCGCCCAGGAACAGCACGCGCCCGCGCAGGCCGGCCAGCAGCGGATCGGGCCCGCGGCGATCGTCGAGGATCACCTGCGCGTCGATGGAGTGCAGCCCGGCGAGCCCCTGAGCGTGCATGCGCGCGGCCTCGTGGGGCACCGCGAGGCGCACCTCGTCGGCCCGCCGCCGCTGGTGCGCGAGGGCGAACAAGGCGCGATCGAGCAGGGCCGGGTGTCCGCTCGCCGCCCGCAAGACCACCGTGATCGCGCTCGTCACCAGCGCGTCTCCGCGAAGGCGAAGCGATGCGAGAAGTCGGCCACCGCGCGCTGCTCCGGCGTGGGCGCGTCGAACACCGGCAGCCGCGGCGTCTCTTGGTGCAGCGTGCGCAGATCGTCGAGGCAGAAATCCACGTAGGCGCGGTCGCCATACTTGGCCCCGAGCAGCGCCGACGCGCGCAGCAGCATGGCGTGCCGCGCGACCTCGGGGGCGCGATCGCCGACGTGATGGAACGCGAGCGCGTCGGGCACCACCCGGCACGCGAGGCCCGCGGCGCGCACCCGCCAGGAGAGGTCGACGTCCTCGCCGTACATGAAGAAGCGCTCGTCGAACCCGCGCGTGCGCTCGAAGGTGGCCCGCGGGATGAGGAGGCAGCAGCCGCTGCACCAGGGCGTGTCGAAGGTGTCGCGGTCGTAGGGCTTGGCGTGCTCGTCCGGGAACTGGAGCGCCTCCAGCAGTCCCACCCCCGGCTGCCGCGTGAACGCGCGCCAGAGGTTCGCGAGGGCGTCTGGATGCAGGGCCGCGTCGGGGTTCAGGCAGAGGTGCGCCGCAGCACCTTGCGAGAAGGCCTCCTGCGCGAGCGCGTTCTGGCCCGCGCCGAAGCCGCGGTTCTCGCCCGCGTGCAGGTAGCGGACGGTCGGGCCCTCCTTCACCGCCTCGCGCAGCTCGGGCGCCGGGGATTGGTCGCGCAAGACCAGCTCGATCCTCACCGCCGGGAGCCGCCGGGCAGCCAGCTCGAAGGCGCGCAGACAGCGCTCGAGGTCCTCGGGCGGCGTCCGGTACAGGACCACGCCGACGCTGAGCTGTAGGGGCGTCTCCACGCCCTCCTCATACAGCGAAATCCCCCTGCGGCGGATCGCTCTCCGACCGGTTGCCGCACCCTGGCCCCCGTGCTAACTGCGGCGCGCCATGATCCCCTTCAACAAGCCCGCGTTCCTCGGCACCGAGCTCGAGGCCATCCGCACCGCGCTGGTGCAGAACGGCCACGCGGCCGGTGGGGGCCCGTTTGGCAAGCGCTGCGAGGCGCTCTTGGAGGGCCTGCTCGGCCAACGCACGCTGCTCGTGACCTCGGCGACGCACGCGCTGGAGCTGGGCGCGCACCTGCTCGACCTCCAGGCGGGCGACGAGGTGATCGTTCCCTCGTTCACGTTCGTGAGCACGGCCAACGCGTTTGCGTTGCGCGGCGCCAAGATCCGCTTCGCCGATGTCGATGAGAGCGGCAACCTCTCGCTGGCCGAGGTCGAGCGGCTGCGCACGCCACGCACCAGGTGCATCTCGGTCGTGCACTACGCGGGCAACTCCTGCGACCTCGACGCGCTGCTCTCGCTCGCGGGCGACATTCCGGTGCTGGAAGACGCCGCGCAGGCCATCGACGCCAGCTACAAGGGCCGCCCGCTCGGCACCCTCGGCGCGTGCGGCGCGTTCAGCTTCCACGAGACCAAGAACATCGGCTGCGGCGAGGGCGGGGCGCTCACGCTGCGCGACACGAAGCTCATCGAGCGGGCCGAGTACTACCGGGACAAGGGCACCAACCGCCGCAAGTTCCTGGGCGGGCTCGTCGACAAATACACCTGGGTCGATCTCGGCAGCTCGCTCGTGCTCTCGGACGTGAACGCCGCGTACCTCTCTTGCCAGCTCGAGCAATTGCAGGCCGTCCAGGCGCGCCGCGGGCACATCTGGAGCCGCTACGCCGAGGCGCTCGCTGCGCCGCTCGCGCGCGTGGGCGCCCGCTTCATCCAGCCCCCCGCGCACAACCGGCCCAATCACCACCTCTTCGGCGTCGTCTTCGCGCGCGCCGAGCAGCGCACCGCGTTCATCGCCTTCATGCGCGAGCGCGGCGTCGTCACGCCGTTCCACTATGTGTCGCTGCACCTGTCGCCGTTCGGCCAGCGCTTCCACGACGGGCGCGCGCTGCCGATGACGGAGACGCTCTCGGGAAACCTCGTGCGCCTGCCGCTCTTCTACAACCAGACCGACGCGCAGGTGGACGAGGTCATCGGGCGCACCACGGAGTTCCTGCGTGCCCTCTGACGCCGCGATGGTCAGCGTGGTCATCCCCGTCTACCGCTCGGAGGCGTACCTCGCGCGCACGGTGGCCGAGGTGGTCGCGTTCCTCTCGCCCAAGCGGCCGTTCGAGATCGTGCTGGTCAACGACGGCTCGCCCGACAACGTGCAGCAGGTCATCGCGGGCCTCGCCACGCAGGATCCGCGCGTGCGCTTCATCGAGCTCGGCACCAACGGCGGCCAGCACGCGGCCATCCTGCGCGGCTTCGCCGAGTGCAAGGGCGACGTCGTGCTCACGCTCGATGACGATGGCCAGAACCCGCCTGCGTCCGGCTGGGCCTGCTTGGAAGAGCTGGAGCGCAAGGACCTCGACGTCTGCTACGGCCGCTTCGCCAAGGTGGAGCAGCACGGCGTGCGCAAGCTCGCGTCGGCGATGAACGGCTGGCTCACGCAGCAGACCCTGGGCAACCGCAGCGACGTCACGCTCTCCAACGTGCGCGCGCTCCGCGGCGATCTCGCGCGCGCCCTGGGCCAGGCCTACGCGCCGTTCCCGTACATCGACGCGATGTTGTTCCGCAGCACGCGCCGCATCGGGGACACGCCCGTCGAGCAGCGGCCCCGCGACGACGGCGCTTCGACCTACTCGACGCGCAAGCTCGTCACGCTCTGGATCTCGCACCTCACCTCGCTCACCACGCTGCCGCTCAAGGCCGCGAGCTTCGGCTGCTTCGGCGCCTCTGTGTTCGGCCTGGTGCTCGGGATCGCGCAGCTCGTGCGCGTCCTCATCAGCCAGAAGGCGCCGCCCGGCTGGCTCTCGCTCTTCCTCGCGGTGACGTTCCTCTTCAGCTTGCTCTTTGCGTTCCTG
>JAFEBC010000226.1 GCA_018266095.1 Deltaproteobacteria bacterium | reverse complement strand
GACGAGGTCATGCGCAAGCTGTTCGAGGCCGGTCTGCGCGATCAGCACGTCGAGATCGTCGCGGTGGAGCCCGAGGGCGCACCCACCGCGGCGCGGCTGCAGCGCGTGGCCCTGTTCGCGCGCCCCAAGCCCCGCTACACGCCCGCGGTCGAGGCCGGCGGCACGGTGTGGGTGTCCCGCCACGACCGCGTCCACAAGTTCGGCCTGCGCAAGTTCGCGCGCCGGCCCACCACGGTCACCATCGAGCCGGAGGCCAACGATCTCTCCATGGCCCCCACGCGCGGCAACCGCCCGGATCCCGGCTTCTCGGCGCCGCGGGTGCTCGACTGCCGCGTGTTCCAGTTCAAGGCCGGCCTCGCCTGTGTGCTGACCTGCGACGATCAGGGCCACTTCCTGCGCGAGGAGGTCCCGCTCCCGCTGCTCGAGGAGCACCTGCTGCGCGGACAGGAGCTCCTGCGCGCCTGCCACCCGCCCGCGATGCTGGCCCAGCGCCTGGCCGAGCCGCTCGAGCGCCCGCTGCCCGAGCTGCGCGATCTGCACCGCGTGAAGCTGACGGTGGGCGGCACCTTGCCCTTCGGCCTGTGGATCAAGCTCAAGGAAGACCAGATCGATCTGGGCACCGACGGCTGGTCGATGGCCGCGGAGATGATCCTCTCCAGCGTCCCGCTGCACTCGGTGGTCCGCCTGGAGGTCGAGCGCGCCGAGGTGAAGGCCAAGGGCGAGCCGCTGCCCCCGCTGTTCCAGCTCTACGCGCGCTCGTTGGTCCTGCGCCGGCTGGGCGCGTGGTTGGCACGAAAACAAGCGGCCGCGATGCCCCTCGCTTATCGGTCCGCGGGCCGGTGACGAAGACCGGGTTGAGGCACACGTCCTCCCAACCCTTCACGGAGAAAACCAAATGTCTTTCACAATCCGATCGAACGTCAGTTCAATGACCGCGCAGCGGAACCTCGAATCCACGCAGATGGAGCTCTCGTCGTCGCTCAGCAAGCTCTCGAGCGGCATGCGCATCACCAAGGCCGGCGACGACGCCGCGGGCCTCGGCATCAGCGTGAACCTCGAGTCGCAGATCAAGTCGTACTCGCAGGCCTCGCGCAACGCCAACGACGGCATCAGCGTCGTGCAGACGGCGGAAGGCGCGCTCAACGAGTCGACCAACATCCTGACCCGCATGCGCGAGCTGGCGATGGAAGCCTCCTCGGACGGCGTGGGCGCCACCCAGCGCGGCTACATCAACACCGAGGCCACGGAGCTCACCTCCGAGCTCGACCGCATCGCGAACTCGACCGAGTACAACGGGACCAAGCTGCTCAACGGCACGGGCACGACCCTGGACTTCCAGGTCGGCATCCGCAACGTGGCCGCCAACGACCGCATCTCGGTGACCACGGTCGACGCGACCTCCGCGACGCTCTTCGGCGGCGCCGCCCCCGACCTCTCCACCAAGGCGGGCGCGCAGGGCGCGCTGGCCACCATCGACTCGGCGCTCGACGCCGTCTCGACCGCGCGCGCCACGCTGGGCGCCGTCGGCAACCGCCTGAACTCGGCCGTCGCCACCATCGCGACCGCGTCGGAGAACCTGTCGGCCGCCGACAGCCGCATCCGCGACGTGAACGTGGCCGAGGAGACCTCGAACATGAGCCGCCTCCAGGTGCTCGTGCAGGCCGGCGTGAGCGTGCTCGCGCAGGCCAACCAGGTCCCGCAGGCCGCCCTGAAGCTGCTGCAGTAAGCGAGCTCGTGCTCGAAGCGGGTCGCCCGTCGCCGGCAACGGCGGAGGGCGGCCCTTCGACTCCGAGGAGGTCGCACCATGCCCGCCATCCAAGCGTCCGGTCTCGCCTCAGGCCTCGACACCGCGTCGATCATCAACGGCCTGGTCGCGGCCGAGTCGCAGCCCATCACCGATCTGCGCAACCGGCAGAGCGCGTTCAAGAGCCAGGTCAGCCAGCTCGGCCAGATCGCGTCGAAGATCGCCGCCCTCCAGTCCGCCGCGCAGGCGCTCAAGTCCGGCGCGGTCCAGTTCGGCGTGCAGTCCTCCAATGTCGCGTTCTCGGCGACGCCCGGCACCGACGCCTCCGCCGGCGACTACTCGATCCAGGTCACCCAGCTCGCCACCGCGGCCAAGTACCGCTCGCAGGCCGCCGCCGACTCGGACACGTTCTCGGGCGGCACGCTCCACCTCTCGGTGCGCGGCACCAACACCGACGTCTCCATCGCCGACGGCGCCACGCTCTCCGACATGGCGCTCGCGATCAACCAATCGGGCGCGGCGGTCACCGCCAGCGTGATCAGCGACGGCACCAACTCCTACCTCTCCGTGGTCAACCGCGACACGGGCGTGCCCTCGGGCGTCGATCCGGCCAACGCGCTGACGTTCTCGTTCGACGCGTCGGGCGCGGGCGGCAACACGCTGACGATGTCGCAGGTCACCGCGGCGCAGAACGCGGCGCTCACCGTCGACAACCTGCCCGTCAGCAGCGCGTCCAACACCGTCGCCGGCATCATCCCGGGCGTCACGCTCAACCTCAAGTCGAAGAGCACCTCCGCCGAGCAGCTCACCATCGGCACGGACGCCGACGCCACCACGAGCAAGCTGCAGGCCTTCGTCGACGCCTACAACGGCGTGGCCTCCTTGCTCCAGCAGCAGCTCGACGTGTCCGCCACCAGCGACCGCACCGGCACGCTGGCGGGCGATCCCACCGTGCGCTCCTTGCAGCAGCAGCTCCAGTCGCTCGTCGCCAGCGCGGTCGGCGCCTCTGGCTCCAGCGTCCGCTCGCTGCCCGACCTCGGCATCACCACGGCGCAGGACGGCACCCTCTCGCTCGACTCGAGCAAGCTGCAAGCGGCGCTCGCGCAGGATCCGGGCGCGGTCAACGCCATCTTCACGCAGCCGACCACCGGCCTCGTCGCCGCCACCAAGACGCTGAGCGACCTCTACACGGACCCGGTGTCGGGCGCGCCCGTCATCCGCCAGCAGGGCCCGAACAACCAGGTCACGCAGATGGACGACCAGGCGAGCCAGATGCAGGCGCGCATCGACTCGTTCCGCGCCACGCTGCTGCAGCAGTTCACCGCGATGGAGACGATCGTCTCCGCGCTGAAGTCGTCGAGCAACTACCTGACGCAGGTCTCCAACGCGTCCTCCTCCTCCTCGGGTTAGCCCATGACCGCCCTCCGCCGCTACAGCAACGTCCAAGCCGAGACCG
>JAFEBC010000225.1 GCA_018266095.1 Deltaproteobacteria bacterium | reverse complement strand
TCCAGAGCGGCGCGCAGGTGCGACAAGTGGGCGTGTGTGGTCCCACAGCAGCCCCCGATCGAGAGCGGCGCGATCTGCGCGGCAGCGGCGAGTCGATCGGCCCAGGGCCCGGGCGCGAGCGCACCTGCGTCTGGCTTGAGGGCCAGCGGCACTTGCACCGCCTCGCGCAGGGAGCGCGCGAGCTCCGCGAGGCCCTGCGGCTCGTGCGGCCAGGGCGAGCAGTTGAGCCCTACGAGGCTCGCGCCCTCCCGCTCCAGCGCGCGCAGCACCGCGCGCCAATCGGCCGCCAGCACCGTGAACGACAACGTCACCGCCACGGGCAGCGCCCGCCCCGCGGCCGCCAGCGCCTCGCGCGCAGACGCTTCGGAGATCGCGGTCTCCAGCCAGATCACGTCCGGCGGATGGGGCGACGCCGCGGCCTCGCGCACGCAGCGCTCGATCTCCCCCGGCGCCAGGCCCGCGAAGAGCGAGAGCGCCACCAGCGTGTGTTCCCGCGCCGCCCCGTGCGCGAGCGCGAGGCCCGCCCGCAGCTCATCCCCGCGCGGCGCCGCCGCTCCGAACGTGTTGGTCAGGAGCAGCTCTGCGCCCGCGCTCACGTGCCCTGCGTGCACCTCGCGCACCCACTCGGGCCGCGACAGGTTCAGCGCGCTGGCCGTGCTCTGCGACGGCACGAACCCGCGCGCGATGAGCGCCGTGCCCATCGCCGCATCCAGGCGCAGTGGACCCCGCAAGAGCCGCTGCGCGAAGCGCGACACTGCCTACAGCTCCACCACGTCGCCGGGCTGCGGCGCGCGCACCTGCCAGCCCTTGCCCGACAGCCGCTGCGTCTGCGCCACCAGCGCCTTCGGCTCGCCGTGCACGAGGTACGTCTGCTGCGGCGGTGTCTGCAGCGCCGAGAGCCAGCGCTCCTCCTCCGCGAAGTCCGCGTGCGCCGAGAAGCCGGTGAGCTGCTCGATCTTCGCCCGCACCGGGACCATCCCGCCGTGCATCTTCACCTCCTGCGCGCCCTCGAGCAGCCGGCGCCCGCGCGTCTCCTCCGCCTGGTAGCCCACGAGCAGCACCGTCGTCGAGGGCGAGGGCAGGTGCCGCTCCAGGTGCGAGAGGATGCGCCCGCCCGTGGCCATCCCCGACGCCGCGATCACCGCGAAGAAGCCCTTGCGCTCGAGCAGCGCCGCCGACTCGCGCCCGCCGCGCACGCGCACGAGCCTGGCCGGCGACAGCGGCGCCTGCCGGTGCTGCAAGAGGTCGCGCACGTCCGGGTCCAGGTCCTCGCGGTTGCGCAGGTAGATGTCGGTGGCGTCGTTCGCCATCGGGCTGTCCACGAAGAGGTCCACCACCGGCACGCGCTTCTCCTCCTCGAGCTTGCGCCAGAGGAACAACAGCTCCTGCGTGCGCCCGACCGCGAACGCCGGAATCAACAGCGGCCCGCCGCGCGAGATGGCCTCGTTGATGAGCCTGGCCAGGAGCTCATGGCTCGGCTCGGCCGGGTGCTGCCGGTCGCCGTAGGTCGTCTCCAAGATGAGCACGTCGCAGGGCTTGGGCGGCACCGGATCGATGATGAGCGGCGCGTCGAAGCGCCCGAGATCGCCCGAGAACACCACCCGCCGCTCGGGCCCGCCGTCGTGGAGGGTCACGTCCAGGAACGCGCTCCCCACGATGTGCCCCGCGGGCCGGAAGGTCACGGTCACGCCCGGCACCACCTCGACCGGCCGCTCGTACGGGTGCGGCTCGAGCAGGCGCACCGCGGTCCACGCCTCGTCCTCGGTGTAGAGCGGCAGCGCGGGCTCGTGCTTGGTCCAGCCGTGCCGGTTGGCGTTGCGCGCGTCCTCCTCCTGGATGTGCCCGCTGTCGGGCAGGAGCAGCTCGGCCAGCTCCTTCGTGCCCCGCGTGCACACCGCGCGCTTCACCAGCTTCTGCGCCACCAGCCGAGGCAGATAGCCGGTGTGATCGATGTGCGCGTGCGTGAGCACCACGCAGTCGATGGGCCCGTGCGTCCAGGGCGCCCAGTTGCGCTGGCGCAGCTCCTTCTTGCCTTGAAAGAGCCCGGCGTCGATGAGCACGCGCTGGCCTGCGCGCGTGGTGATGAGGTGCCGGCTGCCAGTGACCGTCTGTGCCGCGCCGAGGAACGTGAGCGTCGCCATGGCCTGACCATCGCTCAGGGTGCGACTTGGAGTCACGCATACAAGACGAACGGCCCCGCGGAATTCAGCCCGCGCAGCGCCCGTTTCGCTCCAGACACACCAGAATCACCCGGCCGCCCTTGTTCCTGACACCCCGCGCTTGTTAGGGTCGATGCATGCTCCGGACGCTCGCAGATGCGCTCCGCTCGCAGGCGCTGCTCGAATTCGAGCTGCCCCTGGCACCGCCGCGGCTGGAGGAGCTCCCCGCCGCGCACCCAGACGCGCAGGCCCTCGACATCTGGTCGCCGGCCGGCCGCTTCCTCATCATCATCGGCGCGCGCGGGCCGCTGACGCTCGCCTTCGAGAGCACGCTCTTCGACCTCTTGCACGAGATGCGCTATCCGGCCCCGCCGCCGCGGCGCGCCCGAGGTGGCGCGCTCATCGCCAAGCTGCAGGGCACCGAGGGCGCAGCGGCGGCCGCCTGCTACCAGCGCCCGCCCGGCGAGCACGTGCGTCCCCAGCACGCCACCATTCCCAAGCTGCTCGACATCGGCCGCCTGCTCGCGCGCCTGCACCAGCTCGCCGAGGTGCATCCCGCCTCTGTGCCCGATCCCTTCGCGGGCGTGCCGCTCGAGTCGCGCCTGCCCGCGGGCCACGACCGCGACAAGCTCGCCCCCTTCCTGCTCACGAGCCTCGCCGGCCTGCCGCTGGGCGCCGCGCACGGCTCGATGGGGCCCCTCCAGATGCTCTTCGTGGGCGAGCGCGTGAGCGGCGTCCTGCCGAGCGGTCACGCGGCCGCGATGGCGCTGGTGCTCGATCTCGCGGCCACGGCGCTCGCGTGGATGATCGGCGCCGAATCGCCGCCGGCCGTGCTGCGCGCGATCCTGAGCGGCTACCAGTCGCTGCGCCGGCTCAACCCGGACGAGCGCGACGCGCTGTTCCCCGTGCTGCAGCTCGCGGCCGCGCGCGAGGGCGCGGTGCGCCTGTGGACCGGCGACGCCGAGACTTGCCTCTCCCCGCTGTCACTCGTCGAGGGCCTTGGGGTGCAGGCCGTGCGTGCTGCTGCGGGGTGAGTCCGGATCGATCGCGCGCCGAAGCTGCTCGAACAGCGCCGTCCACAGCACGGATTCACGATTCGTCAGCCGCGCGCGATCCAACGAGATCAAGAGGCGCCGCCGCAGCCGATCGCGCCGCACCAGCGTGAGCACCTTCGACAGGTGCCCGTCCAGGTGCGCCATCTGCGACGAGTCCGCCGCCATCCGCGTCTCCTTGTGCGGCGGGTTCTGCTTGCCGTGCGCGCGCCCGCCGATGGGCGCCTGCTGGCCCGACTCCGCGGCCAGGCGCGTCTCGGTGGCGAGCGCCGAGGTGCGCAGCGAGAACGCGTAGATGGCGATGGCCTGCGCCAGGTTCCACGACGGCTGCTCCGGCGCCGAGGGGATCGACGTGACGCGATCGCAGATCTCGACCTCCTCCGTGGTCAGCCCCGCGCGTTCGTCGCCGAACACCAGCGCGATCTCTCCGCCATCGATGTTGCCGCCCTTGCGACGCACCCGCGGCGCCGCGCGCGCCACCACCGTCGAGGGCCGCGCGTCCTTGAGCAGGAGCCCGTGCGCCGCCTCGATGATCTGATCGCACGCCGCCTGCGGCGGGAGCGGCGGCCGCTCGAAGCGGTTGCGCGCCGTGGTCCCGAAGCTCACCGTCGCGTTCTTGAGCGCGTCCTCCAGCGTCGGCGCGATCTGCGCGAGCTGCAGCATGCCCTCCGCGTGGACGGCCATGCGCGTCGCGTCGGGATCGAGCGGATCGCACCGCGGATCCACCAGCGTCCACTTGCTGATCCCCGCGCACCGCAGGGCACGCGCCGCCGCGCCCACGTTCCCGGGCGTCCGCGGCCGGCACAACACCACCCGCACCCGCGCCAGCAGGGCGTTCGTCGTCAGCGGCGCCTGGCTCACAGCCCCGACTGCACCTTCCACTCGCCGTTCACCCGCACGAGCCGGAGCTGCGCGTCGTCTTGATCGTCCTTCCACGGGAACTTGTTGGTGGACGGAACGACGAGCATGTAGTGCATCACCAGGTAGTAGTCGATGAGCGCGGTGTCACCGTCGACGCGCACGTCCTTGATGGTGGCGTCGATCTTCACCGTCTTGAGATGTTTGAAGTCCTCGGCGAGCCCGGCCTTGAGCCCCGCGTAATCGCGCGACGACACACCCTTCGATGGATCGCCCTTGTCGAAGTAGGAGGGCGCCGCCAGCGCCACCACGCCGTCCGCGTTGAGCGCCTCGACCGCGTCCTTGTACTTGGAGAGCACCTCCAGCGCGGCGCGCGTGTCCTTGGTGTCCGGGATCTTGGTGCCGGCGATGAGCGACGGCTTGCACCCGGTGAGGGCGAGCGCGGCGGCGAGTGCGAACAAGGTCAGGCGCATGTGCTTCTCCGAGAGCCGAAGGGGCGTCGAAACGGCGTCAGACATAGTCGAAAACGTGCTTGCATCCAATTTGAAATCGTCGAAATCGTGCTGTGAATTCCACCCTGCCAAGATGTCGTGCGGATTGTCAGAATGTCCAAGGCGTTCACCAGCGAAGAGACCGAGGTCGAGGGGCCGCTCCTGCGCGCGCCGCCCGTGCTCGAGCCGGGCCAGACGCGCTGGATCACGCGCGCGGGCCACACCGCTCTGTTGCGCGAGCGCGATCGGCTGCTGGCCGAGCGCGCCAAGGTCTTGGGCGATCGCACCGACGCGGGCCGCGCGAAGCAGGCGCAACTGGAGGGCAGGGCGAGGCTCATCGATGCCACTTTGGCAGTGCTCACGGTGGCGCCCGAACGTCCCGAGGATTCGTCGCGCGTGTCGATCGGCGCGTTCGTGGAGCTCTCGGAGGAGGGCGCGCCCGCGCGGTCCTGGCAGCTCGTCGGGCCGGACGAGGCCGACGCCAAGGCCGGCAAGCTGTCGATCGAATCACCGCTCGCGCGCGCGCTCATCGGTCGGCGAGCGGGAGAGGTGGTCGAAGTCGAACGGCCTCGGGGGACGGTCGAGCTGGAGATCGTCTCCTTGCGCTGGGAAGACAAAGAGCCTTAACGCGGAGGCGCGGAGACGCGGAGGGTGTGGTTGCTGCGCCCGATGTCTGGCGATGCATCGGGGGCGGGACGCGTCCGAATTCGAAGGACTCCTGCTTCCCTGCAGCGCCAAACCCCTCCGCGTCTCCGCGCCTCCGCGTTGAAGGCTCTTCGTTTTCCCGAGAGTGACTTCGGTCCGCCAATCCATGTACCTTCCGCGCGTGTCCAAGGCCCCTCACGTCCGCGAAGTGGCCGCCACCGCCGAGGGCTGGCTCGACCTCTGCCCCGCCGACGTCGCGCCCGGCGAGCTGCGCGCGTTCGACATCGACGGCCGCGCGATCCTGATCGCCCTCGCGCGCGGGCGCCTCGCCGCCATCGACGACCAGTGCAACCACTCGGGCTGCCTCCTCTCCTCGGGCTGGATCGACGAGCAGCGCGCCGCCGTGATCTGCCCGTGCCACGAGATCAGCTTCGAGCTCGCCACCGGCAAGAACCTCACCATCCCCCGGCTCTGCGACGACCAGCCCACCTTCCCGCTGAAGATCGAAGCGGGCCGCGTCTTCATCCGCCTCGACGGTGACCCCCGATGAGCCACGACCACGACGGCCACGATCCCCACGACCACGGCCACGCAGGCCACGCGAATGCTGGACATGTCCACGATTCGGCGCACCCGCACGATCACGCGCACGCCCCCGAGCGCGCGCACACGCCCGCGCCGCCGCACCCGGATCCGTATCTTCCCGCTGTGAAGCCGGGCCCCAAGTCGGCCGCAGTGGCCGCCCCCGGAGCGCCGCACGACACGCCGCACACGCACTCGCACGGACACGATCATGGACATGTCCACGATTCCAAGCCCCCGCGCGGCGAGGCCATCTCCGTCCCCGCGCAGCACAAGGCCAAGGGCCCGCGCTTCGCCAAGGTCTACGTGATCACCTGCTCGGACACGCGCACCGAGGCCACCGACGAGGGCGGCCGCTTGCTCCGCGCCAGGCTCGCCGACGCAGGCCATGTGCTCTCGGGCAGCGCCATCGTCCCCGACGAAGCCGCGCTGGTGCTGGCCGAGCTCGACCGCGCGCGCAAGGCTGGGGCGCAGGTCGTGCTCATCACCGGCGGCACGGGCCTCGGCAAGCGCGACGCCACCTTCGAGGCCGTGCAGGGCGCCATCGCCCGTCCCGTCCCTGGCTTCGGCGAGCTCTTCCGCATGCTCTCGTACGCCGAGATCGGCGCGGCCTCCATGCTCTCGCGCGCCTGCGCCGGCGTGTGCGCCGACGGCCTCATCGTCTTCGCCATGCCCGGGAGCGTGAACGCGGTGCGCCTCGCGGTGGACAAGCTCATCCTGCCCGAGCTCCTGCACCTGCTCGGAGAGCTCACGCGTTGAAGCTGCCGCTCGCGCCCATCAAGGCCTTCGCGCGTTCACCTGAGGTCGGCGAGCGCCTCGACGCGCTGCTGGCGCACACCGATCCGCGCGCGCGCCTGCTCAATGATCCGCTCGAGCTCCCGCACCGCTACGCCGCGCCGGACGACATCGAGATCGCCGCGCTCCTCTCCAGCGCCCTCGCGTACGGACGGGTCGATCTCTTCAAGCCGCGCCTCACCACGCTGCTCGAATCGCTGGGGCCGCATCCGAGCCACACCGCGCGCACGCAGGATCGCAAGGCGCTGCTCGCGCGCACGCGAGGCTTCAGCTA
>JAFEBC010000224.1 GCA_018266095.1 Deltaproteobacteria bacterium | reverse complement strand
GTGAGCTGCGGATCTCCTTGCGGATTCCGGGCGCAGGCCACCCGCGCTGACCGCCCCAGGAGCACGCCGTCGACGCCGGTCAGATCGTGCCGCGCGCCCCGCAGCAGCGGCCGTCCGGCGTCGAGCACGCGGAACAGGTGCGGGCCAGGCGGCGGCGGCGCCGGGCTCGTGCGCGCGCCGAGGGCTGGGGTGAGGCCATCGTCCGCCAGGACCATGCGCCGACTGTAGCAGGTGGCCGCCGCGGTGTTGCAGCGGGCGTTGCGCAACAGCGGACGGCGGGGTTGCAGCGCCCCTCCTCGCGCGGGCAGCATGGCCCCCACAGAGGAGACGCGGCGCCGTCTGGTGTTGGCAAGCGCCGTGCAATCCCGAGTCCTTGCGAGCGGGAACGCACCCGCGGCCACCAGCACCGAGGTCCTTCGATGGCGACGCAGGGCACTCACTTCCAGACGGGCGCGCAGGTCGCGGGCCGCTTCACGCTGATGGAGCCGCTGGGGCAGGGCGGCCTCGCCGAGGTGTGGAGCGCGCTCGACGCGCAGACGGGCCAGGTGGTGGCCTTGAAGGCGCTGCACGCGCACCTCTGCAGCGACGAGAAGCTGGTCGACCGCTTCCGCCGCGAGCTGTCCATCACACGCGGCCTCGACCACGCGCACATCGTCCGCGTCTTCGAGCTGCACGAGGACGGCGGGCGGCCGCTCTTGACCATGGAGCTGCTGCAGGGGCGCACGCTGGCCACGCGCATGACCGAGGGCCGGGTGCCGCGTCAGGAAGCGGTGCGCGTCGCGCAGGCCGTGCTCCAGGCGCTGGAGACGGCGCACCGCGCGGGCGTCGTGCACCGGGACGTCAAGCCGCAGAACATCTTCCTCACCAACGACGGCGGCGTGAAGCTGCTCGACTTCGGGCTCGCGCGCGTGGCGGGCTGGGTGCGGCTGACGGCGCAGAGCACCGTGCTGGGCACGCCGGGCTACCTCGCGCCCGAGACGCTGGAGGGCAAGAGCGCCGACGCGCGCGCGGACCTGTACGCGATGGGCGCCGTGCTGCACGAGCTCTTGAGCGGGAAGCCCGCGTTCGAGAGCGCGGATCCGCTGGCGGTGCTGCGCAAGAAGCGGGAGGCGCCCCCGTCGCCGAAGGCGGTCGACCCGGCGGTGTCGGCGGCGGATGACGCGCTCGTGCGGCGGCTGCTCGAGCCCGATCCCGAGCGGCGCTTCCTCGAGGCCACCCAGGTGCTGCGCGCGCTCAGCGGCGAGGAGACCGCGCCCGCCCTCGCGCCTCCCCCTGCGCTCACCGCCGGCGAGCTCGACGTGGTCATCCACGGCGGCGGCCTCTTGATGAGCCGGGACCACGACCGCGCGCTCGACGATCTGCACGCCCCCGCGCGCGGGACCGGCTGGAGGCGGCGGCTCTCGCTGATGGGCGAGGCCATCCTGGTGTCGGGCACGAGCCGCGCCTCGGCCGAGGAGATGGCGCTGGTGTGCGAGGAGCGCGGGATCGCCTGCGCGATCGAGCCCAGCAAGCCGCGTCGCCCCTGGCGGGAGTGGCTCTCCAAGCGCGCCAACCGCATCGCGGGCCTCGCCGCCGCCGTCTCCGGCAGCGCCATGTTCGCCTTCGCGCTCGCCTCGTTCCGCAACTGGACCACGGGCGCGCCGATGGACTGGGCCACCACCTGGGAGAACTTGGGCTTCCCTGCTGTCATGCTCAGCGGGGTCGCGGCGTTCCTGTCCGGCCTGCTCGTGTGGGGCCTCTTGGGCATGGGCGAGGCGCCGCCGTTCCGCTCGCTGCCCGAGGGCGATCGCGGCGTGCGCAGGCTCGTCGACGGCATCGCCCGGCGCATCACGCGGCTCAAGGCGCGCGCCGAGAACGCGAGCTCCCTGCACCAGCCGCTCCTGGCCGAGCTGGTCGAGACGGCCGAGCGCATGCAGGAGTCCGTCACCGGCCTCGCCGACGTGGCCGCGGTGCTCCCCGACGACATGAGCGCGGCCTCGCCCGTCGACCAGACGATCCCCCACGGCACGAGCCGCGCCCGCGACGCCGCCGTGACCCGCCTGCT
The DNA here is from genome assembly GCA_018266095.1 of Deltaproteobacteria bacterium. Taxonomy (GTDB): domain Bacteria; phylum Myxococcota; class Myxococcia; order Myxococcales; family 40CM-4-68-19; genus CAIWCD01. The sequence goes on along the minus strand of JAFEBC010000224.1, from coordinate 4,159 downwards.
CGAGGTGGCCGCGGCGCTCGACGAGGCCTGGCTCGTGCTCGACCACCCGGGCGGGGACCTCTCGGTGCACTCGAAGCTCTTGTCCAGGCTGCGCGAAGAGACCGAGCTCGCGCGCAGCGGCCTGCCCACGCGCGACCTCGCCCGCGGCATCCCGCCCGCGCGGATCAGCTAGGACCACGAGCGCTGTCAGCAGGCCGAACCTATTGGATGTCGAAGCAGTACTCGGCCGGGCACCGGCTCGCGGTCTCGGCCGTCTCCGGCGCGAAGCCCACGTCGCCCTCCGAATCCGTCGCCTCCACGTGGTACGCGATCACCGCGCCCGCGCCGCTGCCGGGGATGGTCGCGCGCCAGAGGCCCGTGGTCTCGTCCTGCACCATCGCGCTGCGCACGGCCTGCCCGGGGCCCACGCTGTCGTTGTGCCACACCAGCGTGACCGCATCGATGCCGCGCCGGGCCGTCACGCGCGCCAGGACCACGTAGGGTCCCGAGTGATCGGTCGTGTCGTCGAGCTTGTTGGCCTCGACGACCGGCAGCTCGCGCGGCGAGCACGCGGCGGCGCCGAGGGACATCGCGATCGCTGCGGCGAGGACCAAGCCCTTCATGGAACCGTCAATCTAGCCGGAATCCGGGCGCGTGTGTCGACCCTTGGGGCCCCCTGATTTTACACCCCCCGCCCGTGCCCCCGGTGCTACTGTCGAGTCCTCAACCGGAGCCACCTGCATGACTCGTTTTGTGCGCTGGCTGCGCAAGGTCAACGCCTTCCGCATCGGCCTCTTCACCGGGTTGTTCTTCGCCGCGCTCCACGGCTGGCAGGTCGCGCGGCGCACGGAAGTGCCGCTCTTGTCCAAGGCCGAGAGCGCCTTCAAGGACATCAAGCTGCGCACGCGCGGCAAGGTCGATCACGAGCCCAAGGTCGCGGTCGCCGCGGTGGACGAGAAGGCCATCGCGCGCTACGGCCGCTTCCCCTGGGACCGCCGCGTGCTCGCCTCGCTCGTCGACAAGCTGGGCGAGCAGGGCGCCGCCGCGGTCGGCTTCGACATGGCGTTCTCCGACGAGGACCTCGGCGGGCAATTCGCGGGCGCCAAGCGCTTCCGCACGCGCTTTGAGGACATCTCGCTCGCGAGCGGCAAGGGCAAGGCCGCGGTCGACCGCTTCAGCGAGGCCCAGGCCGACATCTCCGGCGCCGCCAGCGCGGTGTCGAGCCTCGCCGGCAAGATCAAGCCGGGCAGCGAGGCCATCTGGCGCACCGCGCAGGGCCGCCTGGAGGACGGCAGCTCGCGCATCACCGAGTCCAAGAACGCCTTCGACGCGCTGGTCAAGGAGCACGAGGCCTACGGCGCCGAGCTCGATCTCGAGCTGGGCGGCCTCAACCCCGACCAGGTCTTCGCGCAGTCGATCAAGAAGAACGGCAAGGTCGTCCTCGGCTGGGTGGCGCTCACGCCGCAAGAGATCGACGCGTTCACGCCCGCGCAGATCGACGAGCAGGTGAAGCTCATCTCGCGCGCCGGCATGCGCGGCCCCGAGTACCGCGACACCGAGGGCGGCGTGACCCGCGCCATCCCCATGGACCAGCGGCCCATCGGCGGCCTCAAGCACTACGCCGGCCTGCGCGCGCCGCTGCCCATCATCGCCGAGGCCGCCAACACGTTCGGCTTCTTCAACACCATCCCCGACTACGACGGCGTCATCCGCAACGTCATGACGGCGATGGAGGTGCGCGGGCACTACCTGCCGGGCCTGGAGATGGCCACCGCCGCCGTCGCGCTGGGCGTGAAGCCCGAGGACCTGCAGCCGATCACGGGCGACACCGAGGACGGCCTCTTGCACGGCGTCGATCTCGGCGGCCGCTTCGTGCCCACCGACGAGCGCGGCCTCTTGCGCGTGAACTACTACGGCCCCGACACCGTGGACCCGGCCACCAAGCGCATCGACCGCGTGTTCACGTACTACTCCATCGCCGACATCCTCGGCGGCAACATCCCGGACGGGCAGATCAAGGGCAAGGTCATCCTCGTCGCCGCCACCGCCGAGGGCACCTTCGATCAGCGCGTCACGCCCTTCGCCAAGATCACGCCCGGCGTCGCCGTCCACGCCAACGCGCTGCAGACCATCCTGGACCAACGCTATCTGCACACGGGCACGGTGGTGCAGGCGCTCGAGGTGCTGGCGCAGGTGCTGCTCGCGTTCGTGTTCGGCTTCCTCTTCGCGCGCGTGCGCGTGTCGCTCGCCATCCCCGTGCTGGTGCTCGCGGGCATCGCCATCCACACCTGCAGCTACCTGTTCATGCTCGGCGGCTGGGACGTGTACGACGCGATGCCGCTGCTCGAGCTCGCGTCGATGTTCGTCTTCGTCACCATCTATCGCTACGCCACGGAAGAGAAGGACAAGCGCGCGCTGCGCAAGGCCTTCCAGCTCTATCTGAACCCCGAGGTCATGGACGAGATGCTCGGCCAGCCCGAGAAGCTGCAATTGGGCGGCGAGGAGAAGGAGATGTCGGTCATGTTCTCCGACATCCGCGGCTTCACCACCATCTCGGAGAAGCTGTCGCCGCAGGCGCTGGTCAAGCTGCTCAACGACTACCTCACGCCCATGACCGACATCGTGTTCGCCAAGCGCGGCACGCTCGACAAGTACATCGGCGACGCGGTGATGGCCTTCTTCGGCGCGCCCATCCAGAACGACAAGAACGCCTGGGACGCCTGCGACGCCGCGCTGGAGATGATGGAGACGCTCGCGCGCATCAAGGAGCAGTGGCGCATCGAGGACCCGGACGTGCCCGACATCGACATCGGCATCGGCATCAACTCGGGGCCGATGGTGGTCGGGAACATGGGCTCGACCCAGCGTTTCAACTACACGGTCATGGGCGACAACGTGAACCTCGCGTCACGTCTCGAGGGCCTGAACAAGGACTACGGGACGCACATCCTCATCAGCGAGGCCACGCTCAACATGGCGCGGCGCGCCGCGGGCGAGGGCGCGCTGGGCGTGCGCGAGCTCGACTCGGTGGCGGTGAAGGGCAAGAAGGAGCCGGTGCGCCTGTTCGAGCTACGCCACCGCATGCCGGTGCCCGAGGAGAAGGACTTCCTGGACGCCTACGCCGACGGCCTGCGCCTGTATCGTGCGCAGAAGTTCTCGGAGGCCAAGCTGTCCTTCGAGCGCTGCCTGGAGCTGCACGCGAACGACGGGGCCTCCAAGGAATTCCTGAGCCGATGCGACGAAATGGCAGCAAATCCGCCCGGCGAGGGCTGGGACGGCGTGACGCGGATGAAGCACAAATAGGGTCGTAGAGTGATGGCAGTCACACCCTGGGGAAGATTGAAAAATTGACCCCGGGAGCAGCCCTCTGGTAGCAAATCGTCGAGAGGAGTTCGAGACTTCATGGCCGGCGAAGATCAGTTGTTCCAGCGATTCGGACGCGAGTTTGCCAAAGGTTCAGTCCTCTTCAAGGAGGGCGAGCCCGGCAAGGAGATGTACGTCGTCCAGTCCGGCAAGGTGAACATCACCAAGGCCGTGCGCGACACCGAGAAGGTGTTGGCGACGCTCGGGCCGGGTGAGTTCTTCGGCGAGATGTCCATCCTCAACAACAAGCCGCGCTCCGCCGGCGCCGTGATGGCCGAGGACGGCAAGCTGCTCGTCATCGACCCGCGCACGTTCGAGGCGATGATCCGCGGCAACGTCGAGATCGCGGTCCGGCTCATCAAGAAGCTCTCGGACCGCCTGCAGGAGACCGACGATCAGGTCGAGAACCTCCTCTTGCGCGACTTCAACTCGCGCGTCGTCCACTTCATCCTCCAGCAGGCCAACCGGCGCGGGAAGCAGACGCCGCAGGGCACGCTGGTGGCCATGAACCTCGCCGAGCTGCACTCGCGCATGGGCCTCCTCGCGGAGGAAGTGACCGAGGCGGTGCAGAAGACGGCGAAGGCCAAGATCATCGCAGTGGTGCCCGAGGGCGTGGTCGTGCCCGACGTCAACAAGATGCAGAAGTACCTCGAGTTCCTGGAGATGAAGGAGCGGTTCGGGGAGAGCTGATCTTGTTCGACTCGCGTTTCGATCTCGCCGCTGGAAGGAGTGCCACGTCGCCATGAAAATCCGGGTCCTCGGATGCCACGGCGGCGAGCTGCCGCACCATCGCACCACGTGCTTCCTGGTGGATGGC
>JAFEBC010000223.1 GCA_018266095.1 Deltaproteobacteria bacterium | reverse complement strand
CGCCGATCTGGTTGTAGACGTCGACGACCGACTTGCCCTGGAACTGGTTGGAGATGAGCGTGCCCTGGAAGAGGTCGCCGCCGTCGAGGATGATGACCTCGTTGCCCTTCTCCTTGGCGTCGGCGCGCAAGGCGGTCATGTAGCCGCCGAACCAGTCCGCGCCGCCCACGTCCGCGTTGGTGATCTTCTGCAGGCGCTTGGGCGCGGGCGCGGAGAGGATCGAGCCGTGCGTGTCGTTGATGCCGACGATGATGAGCTTCTTGCCGCCCGAGGCCGGCGAGCCGCCGGTCGCCGGCTTCCCAGTCGCGCAGGCCACGAAGAGGGCCAGCACCGCGGTGCCAGCGACGAACCAGAGATTCCGAGTGGACATGTGCTCACCTTACCGTGATTCGAGGGAAGCTGCCGTTCCCCTCATCGAGCAGAGCTCGATGAGCCTCCCCTCCGACTCCGGACAGACTCCTGGCCGGCCGCCTCTCGGCGGCGACGGCACAGGATGGAGGCTCGCCTAGTTCCGCACGCGGAACATGAACTCGGCCTGCAGCGGGCTGAAGTGGCTCGAGGCCTGCCCGAAGCGGTTGGTCGCCGAGGTCGTGTACGAGTCGTAGAGGAACTGCGGGCCCGTGTTGTTCAGCGAGTTGACCACCAGGAGGACGATCTCGAACTTCTCCTTGGTCTTGAGCGCCTGGCCGAGGTTGTAGCGGGCCTGGAGGTCGAGCGTGAACTGATCCGGGTTGCGCAGGTCCGTCCACGAGTTCGGGTCGTTGAAGTCCGGCTTGCCCAGCGTGGTGTTGTTGGGGAAGCCCGTGCCGCGCGGAGACCGGTAGTACCGCTGCGTGCCGTCCGCCGGGTTCGTGTAGTTCTCCCAGTTGGGCGAGCCCGTGCGGTACTGCACGCGGAAGCCGAGGTCCAGGCCGAAGGGCAGGCGGTACGCGATCGAGCCCTTGAGCGTGTGGCGGCGGTCGTCCGACACGAAGCCGTAGTAGTACTGCGCCATGCGCGGGTTCTGCAGGTAGCCGTCGAAGTAGTCGTCGACCGTGCCCTTGTTGAACGCCAGCGTGTACGACGCGAGCAGGTCCCAGCGGCCCGGCGTGCCCTGCACCCAGAGATCCGTGCCGTGGTAGACGCGGTACGCGCTGCCCGGCGCCTCGGTCATGTAGATTTGCTGGTTGATCCCGTTCTGGTAGCCGAGGATGCGCGTGCCCGAGGCGTCCCAGATGCGGTTGACCTCTTCGTCGGCCCAGAGGCTGCCGTAGTAGCGGTAGGTGTAGTCGATGCCGATCACCGTCTCCTCGGAGACCTCCGAGTGCACGCCCGCCGAGAACTCGTCCACGTGCGGGCTGTCGGACACCTTGTCGAACAGCGCCGTCTTGTGCGTCACGAACTGACGGCCGGCCGGGCCGCCCGAGGTCGAGCAGCCCGACTGCGTGTTGTCCGCGGCGCAGTCCGGGAACGAGTTGGTGGTGGTGTTGAACGTCGACTGGTACGCGGTGAGCTGCGGGTTCGCGTGCTGCGCCACGAAGATGTTGCCGATGTCGTTCGAGCGGCCCGCGTGCGCCACCAAGAGCGTGCGGCGGTCGCCGAACAGGTCGAACGTGGCCGAGAGACGCGGCCCCAGGCCGACCAGCGTGGCCACCAGCGTGTCGTCGCCGAGCGCCGACTGGTCACCGTACAAGCGGCCGATGTCGAAGCGCATGCCGGGGATGATGGTCAGGCGGCGGTTCACCGTCCAGCGGTCCTGCAGGAACAAGCCGATGTTGAACGCGCGCGCCTTGGTGTCGAGCGAGCCGCCCTGGTTGCCCGTGTAGTCGATGCGCTGGAAGCAGTACGAGTACGTCGCCGGATCGGCCTCGTTGCACACGCCGCCGCGGTCCACGTAGCGCCGGTTGCCCGGCACGCCCGTCGCCTGCTCGTCGATCATGAAGCTCGTCTGCACGCCGGCCTTCATCTGGTGCGTGCCCATGCCGCGCAGCTTCCACGAGATGGTCGGGTCGAACTGGATGCGCCACTTGGTCTCGTGCAGGTACGCGCCCTGGATGGCCGACGAGATCGAGCCCGAGTTGAAGTCGGTAATACCCGCCGTCGTGTCGCGGTGCGAGATCGTCTGGTAGTCGATCGAGCCGTCCGCGGTGGTGCGCATCGGATCCTGGTCCGACCGCTTCTTGGTCACGCCCGTCTCGAGCTGGAACAGGACGCTGTCGGTGAAGCTGTGGTCGTAGTTCAGGATGACGAAGAAGCCGCCGCGGTTGATCTGGTTCTCGCCGTTGTCGGTGACCGACGCCGTGCCCACGTTGTTGGTGATCGAGTTGTGGTCGAAGTTCACCGCGAAGGACACCTTGTCCGCCGTGGTGGCCGCCCAGGTCAGCTTGAGGCGGGCCAGCTCGGTGAGCGTGTTGGTCGGCCGGTTCTCGCGGATGTTGGCGATGGTGATCGGGTTCTCACGCAGCGAGAAGTTGGCCTGCGACGAGAAGAAGAACCACAGCTTGTCCTTGATGAGCGGGCCGCCGATGTTGACCACGGGCGCGTAGAAGGACGTGTTCGGGCCCACGAAGTCGTTGTTGGTGTACTGGCCGAGGAACCCGAACTGCTGCGCCGGATAGTTCGGCTTGGCCGCCATCGGCGTGGGCTGGAAGGTGAACGCCACGTCGTAGGTGAACCGGTTGCCGCCCGACTTGGTGACGGCGTTGGTGATCATGCCCATCGAGTTGTACTGGGCGTCCATCGCGCCGGTCATGATCTCGAAGTTCTGCACGGCGTTGAAGTTCATCGGCGCCGTGATCGAGCCGTCGGTCACGTCGGTGGTGTCCATGCCGTCGACGTAGAACTTGCCGTAGCGCGCGAAGCCGCCGCGGGTGGACGGGCGGTTGCCGGGGCCGACGCCGGCCACCTGCTGCGCCATGCCTTCGACCTGCTGGAAGATGGGCGTCATCGCGGCCTTCTCGGCGTCGATGACGGCCACGGCGGTCGCGGTGTCCGGGTTCAGCACCGGGTTCACCTTCTCGATGATCTGGAAGGTCTGCGCCGCCGCCTGCTCGGTGAGGACGGTGAGGTTGATGTCGTTGATGGTGGCCTGGCCCAGGCGCACCTTGATGCCCTTGAGCTGGATGGGCGTGAAGCCCGGCACGTTCACCTCCACCACGTAGTCCTCGGCGGGCTCGAGGCCGGTGAAGCCGTAGCGGCCGTCATCGCCGGTGGTGGTGGTCTTCTGGCCCTGCATGGCCGAGCCGCTGATGGTCAGCGGGACCTCGGACAGCGCGGCGCCGGTGGGGTCGTAGACGTAGCCCTCGACACGGCCGGTGGTCTCGGTCGCGGCGAAGACAGCGGAGGAACAAAGCGCGCAGAGGACTGCGAGGGCGCGCACGGTGGTCGTCGAGAAGCGGTTCACTGGAGGCTCCGTTCAGGCGAGGTGTGGGCGCGCGCTACTGCTGCGGAGCCGAGACGATGAAGATGGTGTTGAAGGCGTTGCCGGCCAGCGTGATGTCGACGAGGTTGGCCGCGCACGGCTTGACCGTGCAGATGCCGGTGTAGTCGCCGAGCTTCTTGCCCGTGGGCAGGCGGAAGTCGTGCAGCCGCAGGATGGGCGAGTACGCGTCGTCGCCGGGCACCGCGGGCGCGAGCACGGCCTTGGCGTCGGTCGGCAACGCGAACGAGGACGAGCCCGCCGGGTCGAGGATCACGCCCTCCATCGGCAGCAGCACCTTGATCTGCTTGCTGGGATCGTTCGGGAACGCCGGATCCTGCACCAGCGCGGTCGGGATGCGGCCGCCGTCCAGGTACTTGAGGTAGAGGCCCTTGTACCAGCCCAGGCGCGGGCCGAAGGTCGGGTCGATCGCGCCGGTCAGCGCGGGCACGTCGACCGTCGGGTCGATGATGGGCCAGAGCTGGTAGCTGCTCGGCGTCGCGGTGCGCGTGGCGCCGTAGCTGCCCGGCTCGTCGGCGCCCGGGTTCGCGATGGAGCGGCTGTCCTTGATGTCGTTGCAGGTCTCGCCGACGACGCCCGTGACGCCGTACTGCGCGACCACCGGCCAGACCACGGCGTTGAACGCGGTGGTGGCCAGCGGCAGCGAGTCGAACACCGCCGCCTGCTTGTCCGTCGGGTACGAGTCGGTGCGCGCGTTGAAGGCGCGTCCCGGCGTGCACGAGTTGGGGAAGAAGTCGGCGTGCTGGCCGCCGTTGCCGTTCGCCTGGTGGTCCGCGACCGTCACCGGGATGGGCGTGGGCAAGGTCGAGGTGCGCTGCGCGCCCAGGTTGTAGAAGTAGAACGGCTTCCCGTTCGCGTAGCCCTGCTGCACGGGATAGGTCTTGGCAGTGTTCGGGAGGAACTTCGCGTCCAGGACAGTGCCGTCAAGGGCTCCGTTGAAGGTGTCGGGCTGATCGCTGGTGCCTCCACAGGCCGCCGCCAGCAGGGCGGCGCCGAAGAGGGCGCATCGGGTCACGTTGCGAAGTGTCGACATGGCGCGCGGCCATAGCACGCGCGGCATCGCCGCTTCAAGCGACCCTTGCGTGGCGTCGGATCCATGGCGGACCCTACATTCAGTTCACAGAGAATCCGCTTGCCCCGGCGCGGACGCGTCGACTACACGTCCACCTTCGATTTTCCACTCGGACGAAGGGCTTGGCCGTTGCGGCGACCCTCGCGCCCGGAGTAGTGTCCGCGCTCCCCGCAGTGGCCTTCGGGCCAAGCCGCGAGAGGTCGGTTCGCCCTCCCGCAGGACCATCGATGTTCGAGCATCTCGACGATCGACAACGGCGGAAGGTCCAGGGCGCCAGCACGCTCGCGTCGATCGGCCTGCACAGCGCGGTCATCCTCGCCGTGTTCCTGTTCGCGGCCATCAAGTCGACCGCGCCCGTGGAGCAGGAGATCCAGGTCAAGTTCATCGGCCCCGGCAACCAGCCCGGCCCGCCGCCTCCCCCTCCGCCTCCCGCGGGCCCGCGCCACGTGAAGCGCAAGGTCACGCAGCCCAAGCAGGAGATCATCCGGCCCGTCGAGGTCCCCAAGGAGATCCCGAAGGAGGTCCCCAAGGAGCCCGACGTCGAGGTGAAAGAGGACGGCAAGGAGGGCGGCGTCGAGGGCGGCAAGGAAGGCGGCGTCATCGGCGGCGTGGTGGGCGGCGTCGTCGGCGGCACCGGCGGCGGCGGCACCGCGGCGCCTCCCCCGCCACCTCCCGAGAAGCCCAAGGCCAAGAACGTCCCCCCGTTCGTCATCGCCCGCGACATGATCCGCCAGCCGATGCCGCGCCTCTCCGAGGTCTTCAAGCAGGCGCACCGCGGCGAGACCCTCACCGGCGTCTACAAGGTCTGCGTCGGCCAGGACGGGCACGTGTACGAGGTCAACATCATCAAGAGCGTCCCGGGCGCCGACGAGGAGATCGTCGAGGGCGTGAAGGCGGACTGGCTCTACAAGGAGCAGCAGGTGCCGGTCTGCTTCATCTACTCGATGCCGATCTCGATCGTGCAGTAGCGGGCGCATCTCAGGCCAAACAAAGGATCTTGGCGCTGCGGCGGGCAGCCCCCGCACAAGCGGAGGGCCGAAGGTCCGGAGCGCCCCAACAACACACGTTTCGAATCGAGCCAGGCTCGAGTCGACCGGCCGCTACGCCGCCAACTTCACCTCGACCGCCCGCTCGCGCGCCGCGATCGTATCCCCCACCACCTTCGCCGGCGCCATCTTCACGTCCCACACCAGCCCGAGCTTTTCCCACACCTTGATCACGTAGAAGCTCGGATCCACCTCCCACCAGAAGAACCCCTGATTCGCCGAGCTCAAGTGGTGATGGTGATTGTTGTGCCAGCCCTCGCCGGAGGTCACGAGCGCGATCCAGAGGTTGTTGCGGCTGGTGTCCGTCGTCTCATAGCGCCGCGTGCCCCACACGTGCGAGAGCGAGTTCACCAGGAAGGTGCCGTGCCACAGGAGCACGGTGCTGACGAAGTGGCACCAGAACACGGCCGTCCAGCCACCGATGAGGTACCAGGCGACGCCGTACGCGACCGTGGGCACGAGGTGGAAGCGGTCGAGCCACACCAGCTCGGGGAACTTGGTGAAGTCCTTGATCTTGTCGAACGCGGTCGCGTGGTAGCGGCGCGCGAGGATCCAGCCCACGTGGCTCCACCAGAAGCCCTTCTTGGGCGAGTGGATGTCCTCCTCGGTGTCGCTGAAGCGGTGGTGATCGCGGT
>JAFEBC010000222.1 GCA_018266095.1 Deltaproteobacteria bacterium | reverse complement strand
TTCATGCCGGACAGATCGCACGATCCGCGCGAAACGCAAACCTCTGTCGGCGCCCACGCGGGCGGCGCCCCGCGCAACCGGACCTGACGCGCGCACGGCATGCTGCCCCCGACGCAGGCTTGCGGTATACGTCGCACCCTCGATGCCCCCCGACGCGACCGCCGCCACCGCCGACGATACGAGCACCGACTCGCTGCCCTCGCGCATCGCCGCCTACGCGCGCTTCTTCTTCGCGCTGGTGTGCGTGACCACCTCCACCATCCTCTGCTTCACCGGCTCGACGTTCGGCCTCGTCATGGGCAAGCGCTGGGGCCGCCGCTGGATGTTGCGCTGGGCCATCCTCTGGTCGCGCAGCATCCTGTTCGTGTGCCGCTGCCCGCTGGAGGTCACCTTCCAGGGCGCGATGCCGGCGGGCGGCTTCCTCGCCTACGCGAACCACCAGAGCGTGCTCGACATCCCGGCCATCTTCATCGCCATGGACAAGACGCCCATCGCCTTCGCCGCCAAGCGCGAGCTGTTCAAGTGGCCGTTCCTCGGCTGGTACCTGTCGATGGCGGGCTTCGTCGAGGTGGACCGCTCGAACCGCCGGCGCGCCATGGAGTCGTACGCGAAGGCCGCGCGGCAGATCCGCGAGGAGGGCGCGCGCGTCATCGTCTATCCCGAGGGCACGCGCTCGGTGGACGGCTCGGTGCTGCCGTTCAAGAAGGGCGCGTTCGCGCTGGCCATCGAGGCGCAGGCGCCGGTGGTGCCCATCGCGGTCGACGGCGCGCAGCGGGCGGTGCGCAAGCACACGGTGCGGCTGCACGGGCACAAGATCCGGGTGGTCGTGGGCGCGCCCATCGAGACCAAGGGCCTCACCGTGGACCAGCGCGATGAGCTCCTGATCAAGACGCGCACGCAGATCCTGGCGATGCACAAGGAGTGCGGCGGCCCGCCCAGCCCGGCCGAGCCGATGATCGCGCCGCCGGGCAAGCGGACCGGCGAGCGGGAGGCCTGAGTGATTCGCCTGGCTCCAATGCGGCCGAAGCTCCTCGTGCGCGCATCGCTCGCGGGGCCGCTGCGTCTCCTGTGTACGCTCGCTTGCGCGATCGCCTTCTCTTGCGCCGCGGGCAAGCCCACGCCCACGCAGCAGAATGAGGTGGCCACGCTGGTCCGCGACGCGCAGGCCGACCTCGCGGACGGCCATCTCCCCGAGGCGCAGAAGGGCTTCGAGGGCGCGCTCGCGCGGGAGCCCGGGAACCTGGCCGCGCTGCGCGGACGGGTGGAGACCTCGCGCCGCCTGGGGCTCTTGAGCGCGCTGGCCACGCAGGCAGAGAGCCTGGCGCGCGACCGCCCGGAGTGGGCGCCGGCGCACTTCCAGCTCGGCCTCGTGCGCTTCGCGCAGGGCGATGGCGCGGCCGCCCGGGTCGAGCTCGCGCGCGCCGTGGAGCTCGCGCCCAACGAGGCAGACCTGCACTACCGCCTCGGCATCGTGCTCTTCGACAGCGAGAAGTTCGCGGACGCCAAGGGCCCGCTCTCGCGCGCGGTCGAGCTCGCGCCCAGGGTGGTCCGCTACCGGACGCCGCTCGCCACCTGCCTGGATCGCCTCGGCGATCACAAGGGCGCGGTGAACGTCCTGCGCGAGATCCCGCGGCTCTCGCCCACGGCCGACGAGGCGGCGCTGGCGCAGAAGGCCTCGCGCGTGATCACCGATCCCTTCCGCGGCGTGCCCCCGGCCGCGCGGCCCGAGCTGGAGACCGGCCTCGCCCTGCTCCTGCGCGACGCGCCCGGGAACGCCACGCCCATCCTCGAGGGCCTCTTGCAGAAGTTCCCGGACCTGGGCGCCGCGCACGCGCTCCTGGGCCTCGCGGCGCAGCGGCTGGACGAGTCTGGCCGCGCGGTGAGTGAGCTCACGCGCGCCTCGGAGCTCTCGCCGGACGCGCCGCAGCCGTACGCGTACCTGGGCGAACTGTACGCGGGCAAGGATCGCCCGGAGCTCGCCGAGAAGGCCTGGCTGCAGGCGCTCGATCGCGACCCGCTCGACGTGGCCACCCTGCGCAAGCTGGGCCAGCTCCGGCTCGACAAGCTCAACAACGCCACCGGCGCCATCGACGCTCTCTCGCAGGCCGCGGCGCTGCAGCCCGCGGACGACGCGCTCCAGCTCTTGCTCGCCCGCACCGAGCTCGCCGGAGGTCAGGCCGTCAATGGCCGCGCCCGCCTCGAGCGCCTCGCCGACAAGCACGGGGACGACGCGGAGATCCTGCTGCGCCTCGCGCTCGCCCTCTTCGACGAGCGCAAGGACGCGCCGCCCGCGCGCAAGGTGGAGCTGGGCAAGCGCGTGCAGGACCTGACCGACAAGGTCCTCTCGCTGCAGCCCGACAACACCACCGCGAGCCGCCTGCGCGACGCGGTCAAGGGCTAGCGGCCCGCCTCCGCCCGAGGTCCCGCCGACTACCGTCTCAAGGCCGTCGCACACGGCCGTTCGACTGCGCTAGAGTGCGCGCGTGAGCGATCCGAAGCCGCCCCCCAAGTCGGGCCCCATCCCCGCCGCCAAGAAGGACGAGCTGGAGCTCGATCTGCCGCCGAAGGCCGGCCCGATCTCGCTGCCGCCGCAGCGCCCGCCGTCGCGGCCCATCACGCCCGGCTCGGGCAGGATCGCGGCGCGCCCGTCCCAGGTGCCCTTCAACGGCCTCGGCGCCCGCATCGGGCAGGTGCTCTCCGCCATCACCCGCGCCCTCGTGCGCCTCACCGCCGTGCTCTTCCGCGGCGCGCAGGCCAAGAGCGGCAAGGCGCTCAGCGAGTTCCAGGCGCGGCCCGAACACACCCGCTGGCGCGCGTACGCCCTCGGCAGCTACAGCCTCATCGCGGTGATGACGTTCGCGTTCCAGCTCTGGGAGCCGAACTCGCTGCAGGCCTACGTGATCCTCCAGAAGGTCGCGCTCCCCGACGTCACCAATGTCTTCGTGCGCAACGACTCGAAGAAGGTCTGGAAGGACGTGAAGCTCACGCTCAACGGCACCTACACCTACGAGCGCACCGACCTGCAGCCGGGCCAGCACGTGCTCCTGCGCATCGACCGCTTCTCGGTCTACGACTCGAACGGCAAGACGACGTTCGCGCCCAAGGACATCGTGCCGCACGATCTGCCCATCGACTGCGACCGCGGCCACCACGAGGTCGAGCTCAAATGACCGCCCTGACCACCGGCCCGGTGCTGGTGGTCGCCGACGACCCCGCGCTCCTGACCTTCCTCTCGACGCTGCTCGCCCTGGAGGGCATCGAGACCCGCCT
>JAFEBC010000221.1 GCA_018266095.1 Deltaproteobacteria bacterium | reverse complement strand
TTCCCTCGCCCAAGCCGCGTTCGTCTGCTCGCTTTTCATCCCTGACAGAAACCACAGGGGTACGACACTTGTGGCCAATGCTTAGGGCGTGGGGAGGGTTCCTTCGATTGGAACTCCGCGGTCCCGGGTCGTGGGGAGGGTTGCGCCCTCCGGGAGGCCTGCGGCACGACCGGCACCTCGCATCCGCGAGGTGCTGGGAGCTCCGTTCTACGCCTTGGTGTGCCGCGCGCTCAGTCGGGCGCAATCCCTCCCCACGTCCCGGGCCCGCTCTGTGCTCGGTTGATGGAGTGGCGGTCTCCACACGCCCCGGGCTCTTGGATCCGCTTCTGGTTGGCGGGGGCTGAGCGCTGCCCCGCGGGCACGCGCGGAGTTGTGGTCCACGCGAGTGCCACTTCCTGCTTCGGTTGATGCACTTGCTCGCTCGCGCCGGTTCGGTGGGTGCGACTTGTGTGTCTGGGTCTGCACAGTGGGTGCGACAGGTCTCGTTCATTGCGCGCATGTGTCCGGGGCCGATCCTTCTCTTGCGGTCGTTGCGCCGGCGGGAGTACGCAAACAGTCGGATCTGTAAAGTTCAAGCTACACGGTTGTGCACTGGCCAACCCTCGAGGCGATTCGATGCTCGGAATCCTCGCTGTCCTGCTCGCTGCTGGTTCTGGTCTCACTCCTCCCGACACTGACCCTCCGGTCATCGAGCACACGCCGGTGAAGACGGCGGCGCGTGGGCAGCCGGTGGAGATCGGGGCGCAGATTTCGGATCCCTCGGGGGTGTTCGGCGCGCAGGTGGTGGCGCGGACGATCGGAGGGAGGCGGTTCTCGGCGTTTCCGATGGACGATCGCGGCGATGGGAACTACGCGGCGGTGCTGCCGGCGACGATGCTGACGGGGGGCGGGCTCGAGTACTTCATCGAGGCCTTCGACGAGCAGGGCAACGGGCCGGCGCGCGCAGGGTCGCCGGAGAGGCCGCTCAAGGTGCAGGCGATGGATGCACCGCCGCAGCCGGCGAAGCTGCTCGTGCGCACGGATCCGCCGGAGGCGGAGGTGCTGATCGATGGCGCCCTGGTGGCGCAGGCGGCGTCGCCGCAGACGATCGCGGCGGGCACGCACACGGTGACGGTGCGCGCGGCCGGGCGGCGGCCGTCGGAGTCGCGGCTCGAGCTGCAGGCGGGGAAGGAGATCGATCTGCTGGTGACGCTCGCGGAGGGCCGCGGCGCCGGTGTGTTGCGGGTGCGCAGCGATCCCTCGGGCGCGCAGGTGTTCCTCGACGGCGCGCTGCTGGGGACCACGCCGTTCGCGGGCGCGCTGGTGCCGGGAAAGCACGTGCTGTCGGTGCAGAGCCAGGGGCACCTCACCGAGGAGCGCGAGGTGGTGTTCGAGGAGGGACACGACGTCGAGGAGTCGTATTCGCTGCCGGTGCTGCCGCGCGGGGCGGCGCTGGCGGTGGACAGCGTGCCGTCGGGGGCGCTCCTGGTGATCGACGGGCTCGACAAGGGCCGCACGCCGTGGGTCGGGCCGCTGGCGGCGGGGCCGCACAACGCGGTGCTGCGGCTGCCGGGGCATCGCGAGACGGCGTCGGACTTCGACATGCCGGCCAATCGCGATCTCTCGCTGAAGCTGGAATTGCCGGAGCAGAAGGCGCCGCGCGCGCCGCGGCTGTCGCTCACCTCGACGCCCTCCGAGGCCGAGGTGCTGCTCGACGACAAGCGCGTGGGCCTCACGCCCTACACGGCCGAGGTCGCGCCGGGGCCGCACGTGCTCAAGATCGCGCTCAAGGGCTATGTGGCGCAGCAGAAGAAGATCATGGTCGTCGCCGAGCGCGACGTGGAGACGAGCGTGGTGCTCGAGCGCGTCCCGGGCCCGGCCACGCTGACGGTGGAGACGGACCCCGCGGGCGCGAGCATCGCCATCGACGGGAAGGACGCGGGCGTGTCGCCGCTGACTGTCGAGCTGGCGGCCGGGGACCACTTGCTCTCCGCGATCGCCATCGGACGGCGCGGCGTGGATCAGCAGCTCACGGTGGAGGCCGGACAGAAGGCCTCGCTGCGCCTCACGCTCCCGGAGACGCGCGGGCCCATCGAGCCGCAGGTGCAGATCAACACGCAGCCGCAGGGCGCGCAGGTCATGCTCGACGGCAAGCCCGCGGGCGAGACGCCGTTCAAGGACAAGGTCGGCCCCGGGCCGCACGAGCTGAAGCTGACGCTGGGCGGATATCTGGCGCGCACGGCGAACTTCAAGATCCCCGAGAACCGCGACGTGCAGCTCGTGTTCGCGGTGCAGCTCAAGCCCACGCGCGAGAGCGAAGCGCAGAAGGCGGCCACGCCGGAGGAGGTGGCGCGCGCGCGGTACAAGGCGGCGCACGCGTGCTTCAAGCAGGGCGACTATGCGTGCGCGCTGAGCGGCTACCAGGCGTCGTACGAGCTCAAGCCCGTGCCGGAGCTGCTCTTCAACATCGGGCAGACGCGGCGCAGGCTGGGTCAGCACAAGGAGGCCGCGCTCGCGTTCCGCTCGGTGACGAAGGACGCGCAGGGCACGCTCCTGGCGAAGGAGGCCGAGCGGCTGGCGATCGCGAGCGAGCAGGCCGCGCAGGCGCAAGCGGCGGGCGCCGCGCCGGTCAAGGCGCCGGACGAGGACACGACGCCGCCCACCATCGCGCACGAGCCGGTGACCAGGACGATGCGCGGCGCGCCGATGATCCTCTCCGCCACCATCAAGGACGATCGCAGCGGCGTGTACGATCCGCGCGCCTGCGTGCGCAACATCTTCGCCACCGAGTGGGTGTGCCTGCCGATGCAAGCGCAGCGCGGCGATCAGTACACGGTCGAGGTGCCCGCGCGGTTCACGACCGACGGTCTCGCGTACTACCTGGAGGCCTTCGACAACGCCGGCAACGGGCCGGCGCGCGCGGGCTCGCCGGAGCAGCCGTTCGCGCTCTCGCTGGAGGAGAAGCCGAAGGAGGCCGTGGCCGCGGCGCCGAAGACCGCCGCGCCGGGTGAGGCCCTGGTGCAGACCTCGCCGCGCACGGGCGCGAGCGTGGGCGCTTGGGTGGGCGTGGGCGTCGGCGGCGCGATGCTGATCGGCGGCCTCGTCTTGGCCCTGCGCGCGCACAGCCTGGACGGCAGCGACACCACGACCACCTCGAACGGCATCACCTTCCACTCGGTCTCGGCGGCCGACGCGCAGTCCGCGAGCGATCTGCGCGCGGGCTCCTTGCTCCTCTTCGGCGTCGGCGGCGCGCTCGTGGTCTCGGGCGGCGCGACGCTCTTCCTCCTCCCGCACGGCGCTGGCGTCGCCGGAGAGTTTTGATCATGACGACCACTCTGCGAATCGCGTCGCTCACCTGCGCGCTCACGTGCATCGCGCTCACTGCGTGCCAGATCAACGACACCGGCGGCGTCTACGCCTGCACCGATGACGGCGACTGCGCGGGCCACGGCGGCGGCTCGCGCTGCCTGCCCACGGGCGACGGCGGCATCCCCGCCGACGCGGGCCCGAGCTGCGGCGTGGGCCTCTCGGTGTGCGACGGCCAGTGCGTCCTCTTGTCGAGCGATCCGCACCACTGCGGCGCGTGCGGCACCGCCTGTGGCGACGGCCAGGCCTGCATCAGCGGCGCCTGCGCCGACGACGCGACGCCCACGATCACCGCGCACCTCGACTCGCCCGCGCTCACCAAGGACGGCTTCGCCAGCTTCCACGTGACCTCGTGCAGCGGCATCGCCAGCGTCTTCGTCTCGAGCAGCACCAGCACGCCCGCGAGCGACGCGGCGTTCACGCAGTGCACCACGAGCGGCCTCTCGTCCGCGCTCACCGAAGGCGCGAACACGATCGCGATCTGGGCCAAGAGCGCCGGCGGCACGGTCTCGACCTCGCCCGCCACGCTCGCGGTCACGAAGGACAGCACCGCGCCCGTCCTCACGCTCACCGGCCTCGCCGACGGCGCCACCGTGGGCTCGGATCAATTCCTGCCCGTCACGCTCACCATCGCGGACGTAAGCCCCATCGCCAGCGCGCGCGTCGAGCTGTCCGCGGACCAGGGCTCGACGTGGATCGCCGGCCTCATCGCGGGCGCGACCACGTCCACCTCCATCGCGGGCACCGTGTACCTGCCGGCCTCCTCGACCACCTGGCAGGTGCGCCTCGTCGGCACCGATGTCCTCGGCAACACCAGCACGCAGGCCCGCGGCACGCTCAACGCGCTCGTCTGCGATCCTTCCGGCGCGCCCTTCGGTGGCGGCCTCGGCGGCCCCGCGCACCCGTACCGCATCTGCAGCAACGCGCAGCTCCTCGCCGCGCAGGGCCACGCTACCGACGACTTCCGCCTCGAGGCCGATCTCGATCTCGCGGGCGCTGCGCTCCGCCTCGGCAACCGCAACGACAGCACCTTCGACGGCAACGGCCACGCCATCGCGCACTACACCATCAGCACGCCCGCGGGCGCGGCCAACTACGTCACCGGCGTGGGCCTGTTCGACCTGCTCACGAACGCCACCATCAAGAACCTCAGCGTGGTCGTGGACTCCATCAGCGGCCATGATGCGCGCGGCGTCGGCGGCGTGGTCGGCGACACGGATCAGAGCTCGGTGATCGAGGACGTGGACGTGACCATCGGCAGCACCATCAGCGGCGTCGCGGGCGTGGGCGGCGCCATCGGCCGCCTCAAGGGCCTCGCGAATCGCGTCCGCGTGCACGGCAGCGGGAGCACGGGCAGCAACGTCGTCTGCGAGAGCGCGGACGGCGCGCTCGACCCGTTCAAGGGCGTCATCGGCGGCGTCATCGGCGAGCACGAAGGCACCGCCATCGCGCTCAGCGCCAACGCGCTCAACGTCACCTGCGACGCGCCCGCGAGCGACTCGGGCTCGACCGGCGGCCTCATCGGCTTCCTCGCCGGCGGCGCCAGCGCCAGCGATCTCTCGGGCACGAACCTCACCGTCAGCGCGGCGCAATTCGCGGGCGGCCTCATCGGCGAGAGCGACGACGCCGTCAACAACGCCATGCTCCAGGCGTCCTTCGTCAACTGCCTCGGCGACACGCCCGCGAGCGGCGCCAACGCCGGCGGCCTCATCGGCTTCCTCTCCGGCGCGCTCACCAACGGCACCGTCAGCGGCGTGCGCGTCAACTGCGGCAACCCCAACGGCAACGGCGTCGGCGGCCTCGTCGGCAACAGCGCGCCGGGCGCCAGCCTCGTGAACGGCAGCGTGCAGGGCGGCGCGGTCATCGGCCACATCAACGTGGGCGGCGCTGTCGGCTACAGCTCGGGCAGCGTCACGAGCGTGCGCACCACCGGCCTCACCGTCGTCTCCGGCCTCACCGCCATCGGCGGCGTCATCGGCCACGCGGACACGACCAGCGGCCCGCTCACGCAGCTCGGCAGCGACGCCTACCTCTTCGAGTCCGACTTCGTCGACGTGAACCTCGGCGGCCTCATCGGCCAGCTCTCGGTCGCGGGCACGAGCAGCATCGCCATCAGCCAGTGCGCGAGCCACGCCCACTTCGGCTCGCCCGGCGCCACCGGCAGCCTGCTCGGGTCCATCTCCTTCAACACCAGCGGCCCCGTGCAGGGCGCCGTGTCGTTCACCGACTGCTACGGCGACACCGCGCCCGCCATCCTCGCCGCCAACGTGTCGAGCGGCGGACTCATCGGCTACGTCGCGCCCTCGGGCACGTTGCGTCTCACGCGCGTCTTCGAGTTCGCGCGCGCGCCCGACAACGCCTGCATCGCCGGCCTGGAGCAGAACCCGCCGCCGCCGTTCACGTACACGAACGTGTCCTGGAACACCGACCGCTGCGCGCAATCGTCCACGCCCGTGGGCGCCACCGGCCTCGCCGAGAGCGCCTTCGCGCAGACCTCGACGTTCACCGGCTACGACTTCACCGGCACCTGGGCCATGGGCGGCAATCACCCCAAGCTGCGCTGGGAGCCGCCTGAGCTCGCGGGCAGCGGCGGCGTGCAGCCCAACGGCGCGGTCGGCTTCTTCGACGCGCACCCCACCATCGGCGCCGATCTGATCATCCCGATCTCGATCACGGCCACGGGCTTCGGCGGCGTGGATCTGGCGCAGGTCGAATACTCCTCGGACGGCGTCCGCTGGTTCACCGGCTCGTCGATCGGGCCCTACGCGGGCGGCACGCAGACCAACGTGAGCTTCTACGCGCCCGCCGTGATCGGCGAGTACACCGTGCGCCTGCGCGTGGTCGCCCACGATGGCACCACGATGGTCAAGCCCGCGGGAACCTTCCTCGCGGTCGAGTGCTCGCCCACCGCGCGCCCGTTCGGCGGCGGCCGCGGCAACGACGACAAGCCCTACCGCATCTGCGATCCGAACCAGCTCATGGCGGTCACCTCGACCATCAACTCGAGCTTCCGCATGTACTCCGACGTCGACGTCACCGGCTTCACGCCCGTCCTCGGCGGCAAGTTCCGCGGCTACTTCGACGGCGCGGGCTTCACCATCAAGCACTTCAGCGCGGTGCGCGCGGCCTCCAGCACGGCCCCGCTGCGCTTCGGCTGGGGCCTCTTCAACGGCGTCGGCGGCATCAACGGGCAGAACCAGGTCGGCAACGGCAGCGTGACCAACCTGACCATCCAGGTCGACGCCATCGACGGCCAGGACACCAACAGCGTGGGCGCGCTCGTCGGCAACGTGAACCAGGGCGGCAGCGTCACGCACTCGCACGTGATCATGACCGGCCACCTCACCGGCTCGGGCGCGACCGGCGGCGCCATCGGCTTCGTGAACCAGCAGGCGGGCCTCGTCACCGACATCACCGTCGACGGCGGCGGCACCGTGGCGTGCTCGACCAGCACCAAGACGGGCCCCATCGGCTACGCGTTCGGCGGCGTCATCGGCAACTCCTCGGGCGCGTCGAGCGGCCTGCACGCGAGCGGCATCACCGTCACCTGCGCGTATCCGCAGACGTCGGCGGTCGGCGGCGTGGTGGGCGCGGCCTCGGGCGCGGCCTTCGACGACTTCAGCGCCAGCGGCGTGACCATCCAGGCCTACAACCAGCTCGGCGGCGCCGCGGGCTCCTTGGGCGAGGGCACCTTCACGCGCGTCACCAGCACGGGCGCCACCGTCACCTGCCTCGGCTCCGGCGACGACAACAACCCCGACTTCGCCAACGCCGGCGGCGCCGTCGGCAACGTGTGGTCGCAGGCCACCACCACCACCGTCGACCGCGTGAGCTCGTTCGGCAGCTCCGTCTCGTGCCCGAACAGCCGCTTCATCGGCGTCACCGTCGGCAACATGGGCAGCGGCAGCAACGGCGCGGTGGGCGTCAGCATCTCGCACGGCCTCACGAGCGGCGGACGCGCGGACGGCCAGAGCGAGGTCGGCGGCTTCATCGGCGGCATGGGCAACGGCGGCGCGCTCGCGACCACGCAGGTCGTCGGCTCGCCCAGCGTGCGCGGCGTCAACACTGCGGGCGGCGTGGCGGGCGGCCTCTACGGCGGCACCATCACCCAGGTCTCCACCGACGCGTTCGTGCAAGGCGACACCTCGCAGTTGAACCACGGCGGCGTGGTCGGCGGCATGAACGCGTACCTGA
>JAFEBC010000220.1 GCA_018266095.1 Deltaproteobacteria bacterium | reverse complement strand
GTTGATCTTGGAGAGCGCGGCGTAGAGCGTGGTGGTCTTGCCGGAGCCGGTGGGCCCCGTGACCAGCACGATGCCGTGGCTCTTGTGGATGAGGCCGTCGATGATCTTGAGCTGATCGGGATCGAGGCCGATCGACGACAGCTCGAGCAGCACCGCGCTCTTGTCCAAGAGACGCATGACGATGCGCTCGCCGTACACCGTGGGCGTGGTCGACAAGCGGATGTCGATGTCGCGTCCGGCCAGCTTCACGCGGATGCGGCCGTCCTGCGGCAGGCGCTTCTCGGCGATGTTGAGCGCGCCCATGATCTTCACGCGGCTCACGATCGAGTTCTGGAAGCGCTTGGGCGGCCGAATCACCTCTTGCAGCACGCCGTCCACGCGGAAGCGCACGCAGATGTCCTTCTCCTGCGGCTCGATGTGGATGTCGCTCGCGCGCTCCTTGGCGGCGCGGAAGAGGAGCGAGTTCACGAGGCGGATGATCGGCGCCTCGTCGCTCGAATCGAGGAGATCCTGCGGCTCCTCCAGCTCGTGCGCGACGGTGTCGAGATCGCTCTCCTCGAGGTCATCGACGAGCTGCTCGGCCTCGTTCTTCGCGCGGTCGTAGACGAGGTTGATGAGGTCGACGATGGCCTGCGTCGGCACCAGCAGCGGCGAGATCGCGCCGCCCACCAGCATGCGCGCCGAATCCATCGCGCCCAGGTCGAGCGGGTCGGCCATCGCCACCACCACGTGCGCGCCCGGCTGCGGCCTGCCCTCGATGAGCGGCGGCTCCCAGCGCAGCGGAAGCAAGCGCGCCTGCTTGGCGAAGTTGATCGGCACCTTCGCCAGCAAGTCCGGCGAGGCCTCGTCGGTCGCGAGCCGCATCTGGTACGGCAGCTCGAGCTGCGCGGCCAGCGCCTTGAGGATCTGCTCCTCGTGGCACGCCTTCATCGCCACCAGGATCTCGCCCACGCGGTTGCCCGTGCGCTCTGCGCGCTCGCCCTGCTGCTTGAGCGCCTCCTCGAGCTTCTCCGGCGTGATCGCCTGCTGCGCGAGCAGGATCTCGCCGATGGGCCGCCCCGCCAGCGAGCGTCCCTTGCGCGGCGCCTCGTGCGTCGGCCCCTCGTGCGCGGGCGGAACCTTCATGACCTGAGTCGTCTGCTCCATGGCCGCCTCTCGCTACTCTTCCGGCTTCGGCGCGGGCGCCTCGGCGTTCGGCGGCGCGTCGGCCCCGGGCGTCTCCGTCCCCGGCGTCTCCGTCGACGGCGGCTCGGTGCCCGGCGGCGGCTCAGCCGGCAGCGGCTCGTTCTTGGGGATGTCGCGCTCCTGCGGGACGATCTTGTTCTTCTCGTCCTCGGGCGTCAGCTTGTTGGGCGCGATCAGCTTCTCGTCTGCGCCGCCGTTGCCGCCGTTCTCCACGCGCGACATCTCGGAGTCGATCTGCTTGCGCATGCGCGCCAGCGGCCCGAGCTTGCGCGAGTAGTCGACGACCGCGTCCGTCTCCGCGTCCTCGCCCGTGAACCGCTTCACGAACTCGGCGCGCTCGGCCATCTTGCGCTCGAAGATGCGCCGGTAGTCGCTCTGGTCGCGGATGATGTACGGCGTGAGAAAGAGCAAGAGGTTCGTCTTGGTCTTGTGCGTCTCCTCGTTGCGGAACAGCCAGCCGAGCACCGGGATCGAGCCGAGCACCGGCACCTTGTCCAGGCTCTTGATGGTGCGCTCCTGGATGAGGCCGCCGATGACCACCGTCTCCTGATCGCGCGCCACCACCGTCGTCTTCGCGGCGCGCTTGCTGGTGGTCGGTCCCAGCGTCTTGTCGACCGACGCGATCTCCTCCGTCTGCTCGTCGATCTCCAGGCGCACGAAGTCGCTCTCGTTGATCTGCGGCTTGATCTTCAGGCGCAGCTCGACGTTCTGGCGCTGGATGGGCGCGTACAAGGAGCCGAGGCCGCCCAAGCCCACCAGAGAGCCGATCGCGCTGCCCGCGGTCGACGAGCCCGCCTGGCTCGCCAGCGACGAGAGCGAGCTCGAGGGCGAGTAGCCCGCCTGGAACGGCACGTTCTGGCCGACCGTGATCTCGCCTTCGCTGTTGTCCGACATGATCACCGTCGGCGTGGACACCACGTTCACGTCCGACGACTTCTGCATCGCGTTGAAGAGCAGCGCGAACGACGGGAGCGTGAGGTTCAAGCCCGGCAACGTGATCGCCGGCCCCTGCAGGCCCGCGAGGAAGCCGCCCAAGGACGACAGCGACGCCACGCCGCCCAGCGACGACAGGCCGCCCAGCTCCGAGCCCAACACCAACGGCCCCGAGCCCTGCGAGCCCTGGGAGGTCAGGTTGTTGAGCACGGTGCCGCCGTGCATCGAGGTGCCCAGCGTGGAGTCGTGATCGAGGTTCACCTCCATGATCACCGCCTCGACGAACACCTGGCGGCGGCGGATGTCGAGCTTCTCGATCACCTTCACGATGTTCCGGTAGTCGGCCGTGCTGGCGATGATGACCAGCGAGTTCGTGTTCTTGTCCGCCGTGATCTTCACGTCGCCCGAGAACAGGTCCGCCGTGTTGCCCGCGCCTCCCGCCGGCGACGGCGCGCCCGGAGCGCCCGAGGTGCGCCGCTTGCTGCCCGAGGCCACGCCCTGCGCCAGCGCCTGCAGCGTGGTGGCCACCTCCTCGGCCTTCGCGTTCTCCAGGTAGTAGACGTGCACACCGCCGCCCGTCGACGGCACGTCGAGCTGCTTCACCAGCTCCATCACGCGCAGGAACGAGCGGCTGTTGGCGATGATGATGAGCTTGTTGGTGCGATCGTCCGCCAGGATCTTGCTGACCGTCACCGGCCCCTTGTTGTTCGCGTCCGTGGCCAGCACCGGCGCGCCCGGCATCGGCGGCGGCTGCCCCGGGATCTGCGCCGCGGGCTCGGCGATGCCCAACTGCTTCTGCCCGCCCGGCGTCTTCTGCTGCGCCTGGAAGATCTCGTTGAGCTTCTGCGCCAGCTCCGTGGCCGACCCGTACAGGGCCTGCACCACGTGGATCTCCTCGCTGCCGCCCGGCTGATCGAGCAGCTCGATGAGCCGCTGCAGGCGCCGCATGTTCAGGCCCAGGTCCGAGATGATGAGCGTGTCGGGCGGGAAGATCTGGAAGTCGGAGTCACGCGAGGTGAACTGGTTCAGCGTGTTCCGCATCTGGTCGGCTTCGACGTACTTGAGCTTGATGAGCCGCGTGACCATCTGCTCGTTGTCGGGGATGGCCTGCCCCGGCTCGAGGAAGGTGGGGATGTTCGCGCGCGCCGACTGCTTCTTCTCCGAGAGCTTCCAGTACTTGCCCACCGGATAGACGGCCCAGTTGTTCGCGTCGAGCGCGGCCACGAAGACGTTCCACACCTCGTCCGCGGGCACCGGCGCGTTGCTGATGATGGTGATCTTGCCCGACACGCGCTCGGGCAGGATGAAGTTGCGCCCGGTGAAGTTGGCGACGAACTGGATCACCTCCGCCAGGTCGCGCTTGTCGAACTGCAACATCACCGTCTCGACGTTCTTGCTGATGTTCTTCTTGTCGACCGGCGTGCTCGCGGGCGGCGGACCGTTCGGCGTCTGCCGGCTGGTCGTGGGCTTGAGCTGCGACGGCTGCGGCGGCGCCTTCGGGATCTTGAGCGGCGTGGCCTGCGCGGCCGGGACGATCGACGGCCGGTTCACGGGCTGCGTCGGGGTGCTCGGCGGCAGACCGTTGCCCGTCGGATGGGACCCGGGCGGCGGCATGACCT
>JAFEBC010000021.1 GCA_018266095.1 Deltaproteobacteria bacterium | reverse complement strand
GGGCGATGCGCGCATGTGGCGTGACCTTGGGTGAGAGGTGGGCGGACAATCCCTGAGGCGGGGTGCAATTTTCTACAACTACATCGGCCCACATCGAAAACGTCAAGCCCAGGCCCCTGCGCTGCCTCGAGGATTCCTCTCATTCCAGAGCGTGCGGACGCGGGGGAGGCACGAGGCGAGCGCCCGCCGGGATTTAAGACTTTGGTCCCGTTTTGCCCCGTTTTGCGCTATGTGCAGCGCCCTCATGCGCACCCGAAGCTGGCTGGCCGTCCCGTTCGCGCTGCTCGTCCTCTCGCTCGCCCACTGCGGCGGGCCCGTGATCCCCGACACCGGCGGGCCCGCGGGCACCGATGCGGGCGTCCATGCCGATGCAGGGCACGACGCGGGCACGGACGCAGGCGCGAGCGTGGATGCAGGAACCGACGCGGGCGCGACGGCCGACGCGGGAGCCGGTGCGGACGCGGGGACGAACGCTGACGCGGGCACGAACGCTGACGCGGGGACGAACGCTGACGCGGGGACGAACCCTGACGCGGGGACGAACGCTGACGCTGGCACGAACGCTGACGCTGGCACGAACGCGGACGCTGGCACGAACGCGGACGCTGGCACGAACGCGGACGCGGGGACGAATGCCGACGCGGGCACGAACGCGGACGCGGGCACGAACGCGGACGCAGGCACGGACGCGGACGCTGGCACGAGCACCGACGCCGGCCCGGGCCCCTGGGCCCTGCGCATCATGGCCGCGAACCTCACCAGCGGGAACCTCCAGTCCTACGACCCCGGCGACGGCATCCGCCTCATGCAGGGCGTCCACGCCGACATCTACCTCGCGCAGGAGTTCAACTACGGCAACGGCAGCGCGACCGCCGTGCGCTCGCTGGTCGACGCGGCCTGCGGCGTGGAGTGCAGCTACTTCCGCGAGGCCGGCGCGCAGATCCCCAACGCCATCATGTCGCGCTACCCCATCCTCGAATCCGGCGAGATCGACGACACGCAGGTCTCCAACCGCGAATTCGCCTGGGCGCGCATCGACATCCCGGGCGGCCACACGCTCTGGGCCTTCAGCGTGCACCTGCTCACCAGCAGCTCGGGCACGCGCAACACCGAGGCGGGCATCCTCAAGAAGTTCATCCAGGACAACGTCCCGCCCGACGACTACGTGGTCATCGGCGGCGACTTCAACACCGACAGCCGCACCGAGGCCTGCCTGAATGCTCTCTCGTCGGTGGCCGGCGAGAGCTCGCCGTACCCCGCCGACCAGAACGGCAACGGCAACACCAACGCGAACCGCAACAAGCCCTACGACCACGTGCTGGCGAGCGCCAACCTGCGCGCGCTGCAGGTCGCCACCGTGCTCGGCACCAGCACGTACGCGCACGGCCTCGTGCTCGACAGCCGCGTGTACACGCCGCTCACCGACCTCCCGCCCGTGGAGAAGGGCGACAGCTCGTCGTCGAACATGCAGCACATGGGCGTGGTGAAGGACTTCGTGATCCCGGCGCCCTGACCGGCCGGACCCCGCGGCGCGGCTACCGCCCTGCCTTCGCCTTCGCGTCCGCCACGATCCCCTCGAAGCCCGCGTCCCCGTGCAGCGCCCGCAGATCCTGGTCGCTGGCGATGCCGATGAGGTCCCCGCGCTGCAGTCCGTGGTCGACGGCCTCCCTCAAGAGCTCCAGCGCCCGCGCCCGATCGCCGCGCGCCAGCGTCATGCCCGCCAGGTTGTAGATGCTGAGCGCAGTCTCCGGGTGCACCTCGCCGAACACGCGCTTGTCGGCCTCGAGCACCTCCTTCTGCAGCTTCTCGGCGCCCGCCTCGTTGCCCGCGCGCAGCGTCGCCACGGCCATCGCGGTCTTGGTGGCCAGCGTGTCGGGGTGCTCCGGCCCCACCACGCGCTCCTGCCGCGCCAGCACGTCGGCCAGCACGCGCCGCTCCTCGTCGTACTTGCCCTCTTCCTCGAGCGTGATGCCGATCGAGTACTCGGCGAGCAGCGTCTGCGGGTGGTCCGGGCCCAGCAGCGCGCGGGACTGGTCGGAGATCTTGCGCAGCAGCAAGAGCGCCTGCTCCGGCTGGCCGTCCTCCATGCGCAGGTTGGCCAGCATGGTCATCCGCGAGAGCGTGTCCGGGTGCAGCGGGCCCAGCACGCGCTCGCTCGTCTGCGTGAGCTTCTCCGAGAGGCGCATGGCCTCCTCGCGCCGGCCCTCGCTCTCCAGCGTGGACACGAGATCGGCCAGCGTCGAGAGCGTCGCCGGGTGATCGGCGCCCAAGGTCTGCGTCTGCGCAGCCCACGCGTCGCGCAGGATCTTCTCGGCCTCCTCGTGCCGACCCAGGTGCAAGAGCGTCTGCGCCAGGCCCGAGCGCGCCCGCAGCGTCTCGGGAGCGCCCGGCCCCCACACGCGCTCGCGCGAGGCCAGGATCTCGCGCCACAGCAGGAGCGCCTCGTCGTACTTGCCCGCGTCCTGCCGCATGCCGGCCAGCGTTCCCTCGAGGTCGAGCGCCTCCTCGCTCTCCGCGCCGTGCAGCTCGCGGGTGGTGGCCAGCACCGTGCGCAGCTCCTGCTCGGCCGGCCCCGGGCGTCCCTCCTGCGCGTCGAGGAGCGCCAGCCGCGCGCGGATGCGCAGCCGATCGTCGAGCTCGCTCGCCCCCTCGCCCGCCGACTGGGCCCGCAGGTAGAGGGCCCGCGCGCGCGCCCGCAGGCCCAGGTTCATGTACACGTCCGCCATCGTCGACGAGAGGCGCGCCAGCAGCTTTGGCTCGCCCTTGAGGGTGGTCTCGATCTCGCTCGCGCCGCGATCGAGCACCTCGCGCGCGGTGACGCGATTCCCGCGCGCCTCGCTCGGGTTGGACACCTTGAACATGGTCGAGAGGAACTGCGACACGCGCCGCGAGGTCTCCGCCTCCAGGTTCGCCCGGTCGCGCTGCGCCAGCGCCTCGCGCCGCTCGCGCACGATGCTCTGCACGCTCACGATCGCGCCCGCGGCCAGGGCCAGCACGGACACCGCCGCCACCGTCAGCACCGCGCGGTGCTTCTTGATCGAGCGCACCAAGAGCTCGCGCGTGGAGTACGCGTGCGCCCGCACCAGCCGCCCCGCCAGGAAGGCCTTGAGCTCCTCGGCCAGCTCCTTCGCGGTGCGATACCGGCGCTCCGGCTCGCGCTCCATCGCCCGCTCGACGATGGCCACCAGCTCCGGCGCGAGCTGCGGCATCTGCTCCGACAGCGGCCGCGGCGGCCCGCGCAGCACGTCCTCGAGGACGCCCTTCCAGGTCGCGCCCGGATACGGCCGCACGCCCGCGAGCAGGTGATAGAGCACGGCGCCCAGCGCGTACACGTCGGTGCGCTCGTCGACCACCGCCCCGCGCGCCTGCTCGGGGCTCATGTACACCGGCGTGCCCATCACCGCGCCGTCGCGCGTCAGCGTGGCCTGCGTGCGCTCGTCGCTGGTGGGCTCCTCGACGCCGTCGTCGGACTTGCCGCCGAGATCCTTCGCCAGCCCCCAGTCGATGACCACCGCGTCGCCGAACTCGCCGAGCAAGAGGTTCGACGGCTTCAGGTCGCGGTGCACCACGTTGTGCTCGTGCGCGTACGCGACCGCCTCGGCCACACTCACGAACGCCGGCAAGAGCGCGAGCCGCTTGCCGAGCGTGAGCTGCTGCGCGATCACCTGATCGAACGGCTGCCCGCGCACGTTGCGCATCACCAGATACGGCTCGCCGTTCTCCGCGCGCCCGTACTCGTGCACGCTGACGATGCCCGGGTGCTCGAGACGCGCCGTGAGCAGCGCCTCGCGCTCGAAGCGCCGCTTGGAGAGGGCGGAGCGCGTGTGCAGCTCCTTGATCGCCACCTCGCGCGAGAGCTGCGTGTCGACGGCCGTGTAGACGCGGCCCACGCCCCCGCGCGCGATCTCGCGCACGAAGGTGTAGCGCGGCGTCGGGCCGTCCTCGAGCGGCACGTCCTCCAGCGCGACCGGCTCGTCCAGCTTCCCCGCCATGCCAGAGAACGTACTTGGCCTGGGTGCGCAGGGGCAATCAGGTCCAGCCTGACCGCGCTCACTGGGCCACGGCGACGACCGGCGCCGCACGCCCGGACGCCGGCGCGCTCAACGGCGCGAGAGCCGCACCAGCACACCGGGATTGCGCGCGGAGGCGGTGGTGCGCCCGAGCGGCTCCAGGCGCGCGCCAGGCACGTCGATGGGCGCGGTCGAGAGGAAGAAGAGGCCGTCCCGGTAGAAGGCGTCGAGGTGGTAGGCGTCCACGAACACGAAGGCCAGGTCGCGCGAGGCGGGGATGAGGCTCGCGGCCTCCTCGCGCGGCACGTAGGGGAGCGCGGCGTGCTCCCAGGCGTGCGCGCGGAGCGTCTCCCCGAGCCCCTCGGGCGGCCGGTCGAAGGCGAAGTAGATGAGCGCCTGCGGCGGCACCTCGCGCGCGAGCAGCGCGGCGGCGCCGATCGACGACTTGCCCCGGGGCTCGTCCCGCCAGCGGCGCACCGCGAAGCCGCCGGCCAGCAGCACCGGCAGGAGCGCGACCAGCGCGCCGCGCACGAGCGTCCCCCGCGATCGCCAGGCCGCGTCCGCCGCCGCGCCGGCCAGTGGCATGGAGAGGAGCGCGCCCAGGAACAGGTAGCGGTACTCCATCGCCGTGCCCAGGTACGCGAACGTCGCGAGCCCCGTGAGCGCGAGCAGCAGCATCGCCTCCTCGCGCCGCGCCCGCGCGACGCCCCAGCCGATGGCCAGCAGCGGCAGGAGCACGAGCAGCGGCGAGGCGAACATCTTGGCCATCGCCGCGGGATAGAGGCGGGCGTTCGTGCCCACTCTCGCAGCCAGCGAGGGCCGGGGAGGCAGGACGCCGCTGGCCACGCCCGCGCGCTGGCGGGCCCACTGCTCCTTGTCCTCCGGCGAGGACACGGCGACGTTCACCGACGTCTTGCCAAAGAGGATGGGCCCGCGGATGCGCGGCTGGAACACGGCCATCCAGGCCACCAGCACGAGCGCGATCCCGAGCGCGGCCATGCCCAGCGCGGGCCAGCGTCGCGGCGGCGTCTGCGCACGGGCTTGCCAGCGGTCGAGCGCGAAGACTCCCACGAGCAGCGCGCCGGCGAAGATCAGGCCCTCGTTGCGCTGCAGGCCCGCGAGGCCGAAGCACACCCCGCCCGCGAGGCCACGCGCGAGGTTGCGCGGGCGATCTGCGCTCACCACGAGCCAGAGCCCGGCCAGGAAGAACGCGCCGTAGAGGGTCTCCATCGTCGAGCCGGCCGCGTAGGCCGCGGCCATCGGGTGCAGCGCGTACGCAGCCGGCGCCCACACGCCCGCGCGCGGCCCCGCGAGGCGCCGCGCGAGCAGGAAGATCGCCGCGCCGCTCACCAGCGCGCAGAGAAAGCACACGATCGTCGCCGCCGCGTACGCCGACATCCCCAGCGCCGCGAGGGGCGCCACCGGCAGGAAGTAGCCCTGGAAGAAGTACCAGTCGATGGCGTCCCAGCGGCCCGCCAGCACCAGCGCCACGTCGTCCAGATAGTGCTCTGTGTCGTTGAAGCGCCCCGGGACGGCGACCGCGTAGATGACGCGCACCGCCAGGCCCGCCAATGTGCACCAGATGACAGCGCGTCGGTTGATATTTTCACGAGTAAAGTCAGCCGCTTGTGCAGTACTGTTTGCAGCCGCGTCAGACTTTCCCTTGTCCCGTGACATTTCGGGAGTAGGTCATGGGCGTTGGGGTCGCGCAAGGCGCAGGATCGCGGGGGGCCGGAAGCGTCCGGCCCCTTGAGTACTCCGGTGCAACGGCGCAACATCCCAGGAGCCGCGGCCAGCGGTGGAGGCCTTCGAGTGTCGCAGCGCAAGGTTCTCTATCTCGAGGACGACCCCGGGGCGGCGGAGCTGGCCCGGGAGGCGCTCGCGCAATCGGGCGCGGACACGCTCGTCGACATCGCCTCGGAGCGCGAGGAGTTCCTCGAGGCCTGCGACCGGCACGAGTACGACCTCATCCTCTCCGACCACACGGTGCCCGGGTTCTCCGGTCTCGCCGCCCTGGAGCACGCGCGCAAGACCGCGCCCGAGACGCCCTTCGTGTTCCTCTGCGCCACGCACGGCAAGGAGACCGAGCTGCGCTGCTTCGAGGCCGGCGCCAACGACTTCGTGCGCAAGGACGAGCTGTGGAAGCTGCCCGTGGTGGTCAAGCGCCTGCTCGAGGAGCGCGACCGGCACCTGCGTGAGCAGGCCATCGCCGAGCGCGATCGGGGCCTCACGACGCTGGTGCAGGCGACGCAGGAGCTGGGCCGCTGCCGCAGCCTCGATCAGGTCGGCCAGGTGGTGCGCCGGTTCGCGCGCGAGCTGTCGGGCGCGGACTCGGCCTCGTTCGTGCTGCTCGACGGCGACCAGTGCTTCTACCTCGAGGAGGATCCGGTCTCGCCGCTGTGGAAGGGCAGCGTCCCGCGGTCGCGCTCGATCAGCGGCTGGGCCATGCAGCACAACGAGCACGTGGCCATCGAGGACGTGCAAGCCGACGCGCGCGTGCCGCTCGAGGAGTACCAGCCCGCGCTGGTCAAGAGCCTGATGATGATGCCGGTGGGCCGCGAGCAGCCGGTGGCGGCGATCGGCACGTACTGGTCCCGGCCGCACAAGCCCGCCGAGCAGGAGATCGGCCTGCTGCAGTCGCTGGCGGACACGACCGCGGTGGCGCTGGAGACGGTGGCGCTGCTCAACGAGCAGGAGCGGCGCGTGCGCGAGCGGGCGGCGCAGCTCGAGGCGCAGACGCGCGATCTGGAGGCGTACGGCACCGCGGTCTCGCACGACCTGCGCAACCCGCTGGGCCAGGTGATCGGCTTCGCCGACCTGCTCAAGTCGGACACGACCTCGATGCTCTCGCCGAACGCCAAGCGCTACGTGGACCGCATCCTGACCGCGTCGCACCGCATGAACGGGCTCATCGGCGAGCTGCTCCAGCTCAACAGCCTGTCGCGGGCCACGCTCACGGTCACGCGGCTCGACCTGGGCGCGATGGCGCGGCAGATCATGGCCGAGCAGGACGCGACGCACGTGCGCTTCGAGCTCGAGGACGGGCTCGTGGCCGATGGCGATGCCGGGCTGATGAAGATCGTGCTCGAGCACCTGCTCTCCAACGCGGTGAAGTTCAGCCAGAAGCGCGCGGACGCGGCGGTGAAGCTCGGAACGCTGGGCGTGGCCGGGCGGCAGCGGACGTTCTATGTGCGCGACAACGGCGTGGGCTTCGACCCGGCGACGGCGCAGAGATTGTTCACGCCTTTCGGGCGCTTGCACGCGGCCAAGGACTTTCCGGGCGCCGGCATCGGGCTGGCGACGGCGCAGCGGATCCTGCATCGGCACGGCGGGCGCATCTGGGCCGAGGCGTCGCCGGGACAGGGCGCGACGTTCTCGTTCTCGCTGCCTGTGACCTAGCGAAGGACTGCGGCCGGTTGGAGCGTGCCCGCGCACGCGACCTGGTGCACCGGCGCTCCACTCTGCGCCCGAACGCGACCTGGCTCCCTCTGAACGCACGCGGCGAATGGTTGGCACACAACGTGCTCAATGGCGCGGCAACACAACCTCACTGGAGCCCGCCCGTGACCAAGTACCTCCGCCTCTTCGCCGCCGCCGCCCTCCTCTCCTTCGCCTTCGCCTGCGGCGGTGCCGCCGACCTGGGTGACGAGGACGCGAACAACGACGACG
Source organism: Deltaproteobacteria bacterium (assembly GCA_018266095.1). Lineage (GTDB taxonomy): Bacteria > Myxococcota > Myxococcia > Myxococcales > 40CM-4-68-19 > CAIWCD01. The sequence continues at coordinate 970 of JAFEBC010000021.1, read as the reverse complement.
TGAAGGCCTCGGCCGAGCCGACGACCTGGGTGACGGTGGCCGCTGCTGCCGCCAAGAAGTACGCGTCGGGCACGAACCTCGTGGTCATCGACGGGCACCTCGGGCCGGTGGACAACTTCCTCTGGACGTACACGTTCGTCAGCGACGACGGCCTCTCGTTCGCCACCGTGCAGTGCGACGGCGTGACGGCGAAGGTCATCGAGCACCACAAGAACGCGGCGCGCACGATGGGCCAGGCGATGCTGGACATGACCACCGTGAAGGTCTCGGTGTCCAAGCTGATGACCATCGGCCAGAAGCAGGGCCTGCACGGCCGCGTGGGCAGCATGGTGCTGAGCGAGGCGCTGACGCAGACGATGCACCCGCACTGGTTCCTCACGCAGGGCGGCAAGGAGATCATCGTCGACGCGAAGACGGCGGCGCTGGTGCAGTAACGCAGTCAGAGCTGTCGGGCTCGTCCACGAAGGAGCGCTGAGGACACGTGCCTCGCGCTCCTTCGGTGCTTCGGCGTTCCAGAGATCGACCATTCACCGCAGAGACGCAGAACCGCTGAAATCCGCCGAAGGCGAGACCCGGCCCAAGCTTGGTGTCTGAACGAACGACACCCAGCAGAATTCTGCGCTTCGGCGTCTCTGCGGTGAACGTCCCTGGTGCGCAACAACCTCCGAGAGCGCTTTACAGCGGCGCGAGCTTGGTGTGCACGATCCCGCCCGCGACGCACAGGTCCTCGACGCGCATCCACATCTCTTGCACCTCGGAGTGGTCGTGCGCGAGGTGCGGCGCGCCGTCATCGCGCCAGTAGAAGCTCTCCAGGAACGTGCCTGGCTTGTCGGTCTGCGCGGCCACCCACGAGGGCTTGTCGGCGACGAGGCCCAACTCGGAGAGCCGCGCGACGTGCGTGCGCAAGAGGCCCGCGAGCTCTTCCTCGCAGCCGGGGCGCGCGGTGTACGTCACGAGGGTGAGGATGGGC
>JAFEBC010000219.1 GCA_018266095.1 Deltaproteobacteria bacterium | reverse complement strand
TGGAGGTTCCAGCGCGTGTACTGGCCGGGCGCGTAGGGGACAGTCGAGACCTGGTAGCCGCCCGCGCCGAAGGCCATCGAGAAGAGGTACTGCGTGTAGATCATCGACATCTGCTGCTGCATCTGCGGGTTCATCGCCGCGCCGCCGCCGCCACCCGCGCCGCCGGGCGCGCCCCAGCCCATGCTGGCGTTGATCGAGGCGCCGGCCTGGTTGCCGGCCGCGGTGCCGACCTGCTGGCCCGCCGCCGAGCCCGCCGAGTAGCTCGCCGAGGACGCCGCGCCGCTGACGGCGTCGTTGATGATCCAACAGCCCGAGAGAGAGAGGCCGACGGCGGCCAGAAGAGACGTGCGAACGAGCGAAGTCACGGGTGCCTCCAGAGAGCGAAAAGAGCTGAAAGTGGGGTGTCGGCTGTCGTCTACGTCGTGCAGGGACTCGTGTCAACGGACCGACGTTGCAGCCCGCCGGTCACTCTGTGCGCGCGGTCACGAAGCGCCTCGCGGCCCTGCGCGCCGCTGGGGCTGCACAGGACCGCGAGGGTCTTGCGAAGGCTGTCGAGAGCGTGGCTCGTCGAGGCCGCGGGCCGTCTGACCCGCGAGGGAGCTTAGTTCTTGGCGACCTTGCCCGACACCGCGTCGACGAAGAGCATCTTCGTCTCCGTGCACTCGGCGGCCCAGCGGATGGCCGCGCCCGCGACCGGCCCGCCGAGATCGAGCGAGCCCGGCTTCACGCAGGACTCCTTGGCGAGCAGGTTCAGCGCGTCGAGGCTGTCCACCGTGAGCGTGTCCGGCGTGAAGAGCGCGGGCGCCACGAACGTCTGGCGGTGCTCGCTGTGCAGCACCTTCACGCCCGAGGTCGACGCCGAGAGCGTCACGTAGAGGCCGTCCTCGCCCATCACCGTCCAGGTCCAGTCGTAGTGCCGCTTGGTCGACGCCAGCCCGCCGGTCAGGTTCACGGCCTTGGGGTTCTTGGTCAGCGCCGAGGCCTTGGCCGCGACGGCCTTCCACTGCGCGGTCGGCTCGTAGTTCGACTGGAGGTCGTCGGACTGGCCGTCGAAGGCGTCAACGCCGGCGCAGGCGAACGAAAAGGCGAGGAAAAGCGAGGAGATGATGGTCTTGAGCGAGGTCTTCACGGTCACAGTCCTAAGTCAAAGTTGTGAAACGCCCTTGAGCAGGATGTGTGCCAGGATCGTGTGCGTTGAATTGATTGAAGAATCCGGAATTGAGCGGACGCGCCGGAGCGCCGATGCGCCAAAACAGGTGCGCAGGACCTGTCCAGTGTACAGAAACGATACACATGGTCCGATCGCGCCGACGCGCGCGGGCAAGCGACGAGGCTGCCGCGTCGTCTACGACAAGCCCGGCTGCACCAGCTCCGTGACCCAGGCCATCACCGCGCGCACCCGCTTGGGCACCGTCCGCCCGTGCGCGTGGATGAGCGACACGGGCAGCGGCGCGCAGACGAACTGCGGCAGCACCTCCACCAGCGTCCCGGCCGCGAGGTCCCGCGCGACGCCCCGGCGCGGACACTGGATGATGCCCAATCCCGCGAGGCAGGCCGCGTGGTAGGCGTCCACGTTGTTCACCGTGATCGACGCGCGCATCTGCCGCGTGAACGTCTGGCCGCCCTGCACCCACTCGAACTCCGGCGGCTCGGCGCCGAAGGTCCCCGCGTAGTTCACGAGCAGGTGCTGGTCGAGTTCCTCCGGCGTGCGCGGCGCGCCCCGGCTGCGCAGGTAGGCCACGCTCGCGACGTTGGTCATCGCCATCTCGCCCAGCCGCTTCGACATCAGGCCCGAATCGGCGAGCGCGCCCACGCGCAGCACCACATCGAAGCCCTCGCGCAAGATGTCCACGCGCCGGTCGGTGGTCGAGAGCTGCAGCTCGATGAGCGGGTGGCGAGCCAGGAATTCGGGCAGCCGCGGCACCAGCACGTCGCGCGCGAGGTTCACGGGCGTGTCCAGGCGCACCACGCCGTGCAGGGCCTTGGACGACTGGAACATCGCCTCGAGCTCCTCGGAGTCCGACACGAGGCGCCGCGCCCGCACGAGGAGCTGCTCGCCGTCGGGCGTGGGCCGCACCGAGCGCGTGGTGCGCTGGAGGAGGTGGATGTCGAGCTCGGCCTCGAGCGCCTTCACCTGCAAGGACACGCGGGCCTTGGGAATTCCAAGATGTTCGGCGGCGCGGGTGAAGCTCGCCAGCTCGGCCACCTTGATGAAGATGCGCAGGGCTTCGAGGTCCATTGTTTCCCAAATCCAAACAGTGTGTCGGTTTTCAGGCTCTTTCTGCGTGCGCAGACGAGGATTACATGAGAACGCATGACCAATCCAACTCCGACCCCGAAGCTGAACGATCGCATCGCACTCATCACCGGCGGCAGCCGCGGGCTGGGCAAGAGCACGGCCATCGCCCTGGCCAAGCGCGGAACCGACGTGGTGATCACCTTCAAGAGCGCCGAGGACGAAGCGCGCAAGGTGGTCGCCGAGATCCAGGCGCTGGGCCGCAAGGCCGTGGCGCTGCGGCTCGACGCGAGCGACTCGTCGACCTACGCGGCGTTCGCGGAGGCGCTCGAGGGCGCGCTCAAGAAGACGTTCGGCCGCGGCACCTTCGATGCGCTGGTGAACAACGCCGGCACCGCGGGCTACTCCCTCTTCCCGCAGACGACCGAGGCGCTCTTCGACGAGCTGTACAAGGTGCACCTCAAGGCCCCGTACTTCCTCACGCAGCGCCTCCTGCCGGTCCTCGCCGACGGCGGGACCATCGTGAACATCTCGAGCGGGCTCGCGCGCTTCTCGTTCCCGGGCAGCTCGGCGTACGCGACCATGAAGGGCGGGCTCGAGGTGATGACGCGCTACCTGGCCAAGGAGCTGGGCCCGCGCGGCATCAACGTGAACACGTTCGCGCCGGGCGCCATCGAGACCGACTTCGGCGGCGGGCACGTGCGCGACGATAAGACGCTCAACGCGCAGATCGCGAGCCAAACCGCGCTCGGCCGCGTGGGCCTGCCGGAGGACATCGGGCCGGCGATCGCGAACCTGCTCGCGCCCGAGAACCACTGGATCAACGGCCAGCGCATCGAGGCGTCGGGCGGGATGATTCTGTAGCGCTCCGCGGCCCCGGGACGCAGGGAGAGTTGCGCCTCCTGGAGGCCAGCGGCACGACCGGCACCTCGCCTCCGCGAGGTGCTGGGCACTTCGTTCAACGTTGGGTGCTGCCGCGCGCTCAAGTCGGCGCAATCTCTCCCTGCGCCCCGGAGCCGCTCTTGTTCCGGGCGGGTGTGGTGTCGAGCTCGACACAGACTTGGACGAGTCTCTACGCCTCAGCCCCTCGGGGTTGCTCTAGGGAGTTGGAGCGGGGCTCAATGCTACTGTCAATGCTACTGCTCGATGACGCCCGTCGCGCGCTTGTCCTGCGCGACGCCGTGATCGAAGGCCGCGGCGCGGTCGTTCGGGCGCACCGGGCGGGCGCGATCCAGGCGGCGCTGCGCCCGCTCCATGGCGAACTGCACCACGTCCGGCGACTCGTGCCGCGAGAGCGCGCTGGTGAAGGCCTGCAGCGCGCGCGCGTCCTCGCCGATCTCGACGAGGCAGTTGCCCTGCTCGAAGAGCGCGTCGGCGCCGTCCTTGGTGCCGCGGAACTGCTCGGCCACCTTGGCGTAGGCCTGCACGGCGTCGAAGTGGCGGCCCTCGAGGTGGTACGTCGAGGCCGAGAGGAGCTGCCCCTGCGCCGCGAGCGGCGACTTGGGCCAGCGCTGCACAAGCTCGGTGACCGCCGCGCGAGCCTCTTCGAACGCGCCGCCATCGACGAGCGCGCGCGCGATCTTGAACTGAGCCTCTTCGGCGCCCGGGCGCTCGGGACCCGCGGCGACCTGATCGCGCCAGGCCGTCAGCGCGCCGCGCACGTCACCCAGCCGCAGGAAGAGATCGCCCAGCCGCTCGCGCGCCTCGAAGGACTCCGGAGAGGTCGGGTAGCGCTGCACGAGCTGCCGGTACTCGTCGGCGGCGCAGCGCGGATCATCGAGCCGCAGCGCGCACAGGTCGCCCGCGAGCTTCAGGGCCCCGCGACGCACCTCATCTTGATCGCCGCGCTGATCACCGATGGCGAGCAGGATGGCCCGCGCCTCGAGCAGCGCCGACCGCGAGTGGCCCGAGAGCGCCAGATCGCGCGCCTGCGAGAGCCGCTGCGAGGGCCCGCCGCACGCCGACAAGCCGACCGCGCACGCGAGGAGCGCGAGGGTCTTGCCGAGCGGGAATCGAGCGCGGAGCGTCATCGGGATCGATCGGGTACCACCGGAAATCGAAGTCCGCAACGGCGAAAAGGTGAGCAGGGGTGGGTCAATCGCCCTACTGGATTCGTGCACGCTGAACAGATGAGCGGGCGATCTGGTTGCAGTTGATTGCTTGCGACCTAGGGCAAGACGATCGTTGGCGGCGCTATACTGCGAGCCGAGATGCCTGACCCTGCGGAAACACACGCCTTCTTCGAGCGCGTCGAGGCCGACAAGCGTGAAGCGCGTCGCAAGGCGGCTGCTTTGCCTTTCGCCGAGAAGATCGAGCGGGCCCTTCGCCTGCAGGAGGCCCAGGCAGCCTTGCGCGCAGCGGTCTCTCGGAAGGTCCAAGAGACCGCCGCGAAGTAGTGCCGCCCCACCGTCGAGTGAGGCGAGGTCCTTCGGTCCGTTAGTTCGGAGGCCCGTCCCCGCCGCCGTTCGTCCCGCCGCCACCCGGGCCCTCGTCGCCGCCGTCCCCGCCCTCGGGCTTGTCGTCGAGGATCGCCGCGGCCGCATCGGCCTCGCGATCCTCTGGCGCCCGCGTCGCGCCCACGACCTTCTCGCCCTCTTGGGTCAAGTCGATGAGCCGCACGCCCTGCGTGTTGCGGCCGATGACCGAGATCTCGGCCACGCGCGTGCGGATGAGCATGCCCTTGTTGGTGATGAGCATGAGCTCGTCGGCATCGGTGACCTGCGCCACGGCCACCACAGGCCCGTTCCGCTCGGTGGTCTTGATGTCGATGATGCCCTTCCCGCCGCGGTGCGTGCGCCGGTACTCCTTCAACTCCGTGCGCTTGCCGTAGCCCTTCTCGGTCACGGTGAGCACCGTGGCGCCCTGCTGCGCGAGCTCGGCGCCGACCACCTTGTCGCCCGCCTCGAGGCGGATGCCGCGGACGCCCGCAGCGGTGCGGCCCATCGAGCGCGCTTCCTTCTGGGCGAAGCGGATGGCCACGCCCTCGGCGCTGTTGATGATGACGTCCTCGTTGCCGGCCGCGTGCAGCACGGCGCAGAGCGAGTCGTCCTCCTTGATGGAGATGGCCTTGAGGCCGCTCGGGCGCGGGCGCGCGTAGGAGCTGAGCGGCGTGCGCTTGATGAGGCCCTTGGTGGTGACGAAGACGAGGAACGGCCCGTTCGCCGGCACCGGACCCTCGGTCGCCTGCGCGGGATCGCCCGCGGCCTCCTCTTCAGAGCCCTCCGGGACGGCAGCCTCGGCGACCGGCTCCAGCTCGCCCGAGTCGTCGTCGGCCTCATCGCCTTCCTTGGGCTTCAGGTTCTTCACCGGCAGGATGGCCGCGATCTTCTCGCCCTCGGCGAGCTGCACGAGGTTCACGATCGCCTTGCCGCGCGCGCCGCGACCGGCCTGCGGCAGCTCGTGGACCTTGAGCCAGAACACGCGGCCCTGGTTCGTGAACAACAGCAGGAACGCGTGCGTCGAGGCGACGAAGATCTGCTCGATGAAGTCATCGTCGGTGGCCTGCGCGCCCGTCTTGCCGCGCCCGCCACGCTTCTGCGCGCGATAGAGCGACACGGGGTTGCGCTTGACGTAGCCCGCGTGGCTCACCGTCACCACCATGTCCTCTTCGGCGATGAGGTCCTCGTCCGACAAGTCCTCGGCCGCGCCCAGGATCTCCGTGCGGCGCTTGTCCGCGAACTCCTTCTGCACCTCGCGCAGCTCGTCCTTGATGACCGAGAGGAGCAGCGCCTCGGACGCCAGGATCGCCGACAGACGCGTGATGAGCGCCTGCACCTCGGCCAGTTCGTCGAGGATCTTCTGCTTCTCCAGGCCGGTGAGGCGCTGGAGCTGCATCTCGAGGATGGCCTTGGCCTGGATCTCCGAGAGGCCGAACATCGACTGGAGCTGCGTGCTCGCCACCTCGCGGTTTCCCGAGGCCTTGATCACCGCGATGATCTCGTCGATGTGATCGAGCGCGATCTTCAGGCCCGCCAGGATGTGCTCGCGCGCCTTGGCCTGCTTGAGCTCGAAGCGCGTGCGCCGGGTGACCACGTCGCGGCGGTGCGCGAGGAAGCTCTCCAGCATGCTCTTCAGGCCCATCGTGCGCGGCTGGCCGCGATCGATCGAGAGCAGCGTGGCGCCGAAGCTGTCCTGGAAGAGCGAGCTGTGCGCGTAGAGGTTGTTCAGCACCACGGCCGTGACCGCGTCGCGCTTGGTCTCGACGACCGCGCGGATGCCCTCACGCGAAGACTCATCGCGCAGGTCCGAGATACCCTCGAGCCGCTTCTCCTTCACGAGCTCCGCGATGCCCTGGATCGCGCGCGCCTTGTTGACCTGGTACGGCACCTCCAGGACGACGATGGTGTCCTTGCCCGTCTTGTCGTTGACCTCGACGTCGATCTTGGCGCGCATGCGGATGATGCCGCGGCCAGTCTCGTAGAGCGCGCGCACGGGGCCGACGCCCATGATGATGCCGCCGGTGGGGAAATCGGGTCCCTGGATGCCGTTCGGCAGCGTGCCGCCGAGCTTGGGGTCCAAGAGCTCGCGCAGCTCCGCCGTGGGGTGATCTGCGAGGTACAGGCAGCTCTCGATGACCTCGCCCAGGTTGTGCGGCGGGATGTTCGTCGCCATGCCGACCGCGATGCCGGCCGAGCCGTTGACGAGCAGGTTCGGGAACCGCGTCGGCAGGACCGTGGGCTCGGTGGTCGAGTCGTCGAAGTTGGGCGCGAAGTCGACGGTGTCCTTGTCGATGTCCGCGAGCATCATCTCGGCGAGCTTGGTGAGGCGCGACTCCGTGTACCGATAGGCCGCGGCCGAGTCGCCGTCGATGGAGCCGAAGTTGCCCTGGCCGTCGACGAGCAGCGCGCGCAGGTTCCAGTCCTGCGCGAGGCGCACGAGCGCGTCGTAGACCGAGGCGTCGCCGTGCGGGTGGTACTTCTTGAGCACTTCGCCGACGGTACCGGCGCACTTGGAGTAGCGCCGGTTGTGCAGCATCCCCTGGTCGAACATCGCGTAGAGGATGCGGCGGTGCACGGGCTTCAAGCCGTCGCGCACGTCGGGCAGCGCGCGGCCGACGATGACCGACATCGAGTAGTCGAGATACGCCTGCCGCATCTCGTCTTCGATGGCGACAGGAATGAGCGTGTTGGTGGGCTCGGCCATGCGTTGTTGCCTCGCGCGCGTAAAGAAATTTGGAGGCCGGGTTGTACCGTGCCTCAGGGCCCTTCGCCAGCGCTATTCGAGGGTCTCTGCGCGCGTCCAAACCCGCGCCAGGAGCGGGAGATCTTCGCGTCCGGGTGCGTCATGGACGCACCTTGCTGAAAGCGCGTCCGGACGGGCCTTCAGGCGCCGCCCAACAGGGGGTTCTTTTGCGGTCCCAGCACGCGCCGCAGGGTGGCCCGGTCGAGGTGGTGGAACTCGGGCCGCGAGCGGATCTGCAGCACGGTGTCCTGCTCGTACTTCAAGGTGCCGCCCTCGCCCTGCGAGATGGTCAGCGTGTACGAGAGCGTGCGGAAGTTCTCGTGCAGGAACGGCCCGGAGACGATGCCGTTCGTGGGCGAGCCGAGCTCGGAGCGCACCGTGACCTGCTTGTCGCCCGCGGCGGCCTTGCCTTGCGCCAGCGCCACTTGCGCGCGCGGGATGGCGAGCGACTGCGTGATGATTCCGGTCTTCGCCTCCCAGAGCCAGTAGCCGACCTGGTCGTGGAAGGTCTCGACCTCGCCGACCTTGGTGATGCGCGTGTGGTAGCGCAGGCCGTAGAGGAGCTGCGGGCCGTTCGACTGCGGATCGATGGGCACGAGCTCCATCCGCTCGAGGTACGGCTCGTCCTCGGTGCCCTCGGCGACAGGGTGCGTGTCGACGCCCTCGCCCTCCCAGGTGCCGGCGAGCCAGGCCAGGGGCCCCAGGTTCGCGAGCGCATCCGGGTCGACGTCTTCGGTCTCGGTGTAGATGTCGGTGTCGGGCATCGCGCGGCACTGTAGCCGATGGGCGAACCCGTTCGGCAAGGGCCTTCGCGCGAGGTGCGTCCGCCCCTACGCGAGGAACTGCGTCAGGCGCCGATAGATGGGCGCAAGGCCCGGGAACGCCTGCACCGCGCTGCCCGCGAGGTCCCAGTGGTCGCGCTGCCACTCGATGCGCCCGTCGCGGCCGCGCGCGTGCGTGACGCCGGGGACGACGACGCTGGGTCCGATCTCGACGAAGCCAGGCGCGACCTTGAGCGACAGCCGCATCGTCCACGCGAGGTAGATGAGGCCATCCGGCGTCTCGGCGAGGTCCGCGCACTCGATGGAGAAGTCCTTGCACCGCGCGATGAGCTTGCGCATGGCCTTCCCGAAGTCCTCGCGGCCGTAGAGGCGCACCAGCGGATCCTGGAAGGCGATGTCCTCGTGGTAGAGCGCGAGGAACCCGGGCAGCGCGCCCTCGCCCTTCTCGGCGAACGACTCCATCGCGAGCTTCAGCTCTTGTCCCAAGGTGCGCGACATGGCGGGGTTCTAACACTGCGCACGCGTCCCAAGGCATGGATTCAATTGGATCCTTCAGCTCCGTACGATCGCGGATGGGAAAGATCCGGGTGCGGTTTGGATCGCCAAATAGTTTCAATGGGTTGCGCCTGAAGTCGTCTGAGACTTCGTGTCCGAAGAGCTGCAGGATCTGCGGACTGTTGTCTCCAAAGGGTGTATTCTTGCAGGCGTCCCCTCTCCAAACATTTGGAATCATTGAAGGAGTCGTCCATGAAGAAGCTCATCTGCGCGCTCGCCCTCGTCTCGACCTCGGCCCTGGCCGCGCCGCCCGCGGCGGTCTGCTACCGCAACACGTTCGACCCGAACCAGACCGTGCGCTGCACGCAGGGCGGGACGGCGACCTCGAAGTCGATCGCGCGCGAGATCATCTCCGCGGCGAGCCCGGCGGCGTGCAAGGCCGCCGCGCACCAGTCGGTGACCGTCGTTGCGCTCTGCGACGCGAAGGGCAACTACAAGATGCAGGGCGACTACGCGAAGACGACGACCAAGTTCAACGCGCTCGCCGCCGCGGGCTGCAAGGCCGCCGCGGGCACGATCACGGACGCGAGCAAGACGCTCAACGTCTGCGGTCAGTAATGAAGCGGCTCGTGCGTCTCGCAGAGCCCTGGTTTGGCTTGCTCTGCCTGCTCACGGCCTGCGGAGGGTCCTCCGGGGTCGTGGGCACGGTGAGCGGCGTGGACTTCGCCCCCGTGGAGCAGGGGGGCGCCGTCTACACGCACAGCGATTGCGGGCCGACCGTGATCGTGTCGTTGCTCGATGCCTCGCAGAGCCAGCAGGACCTGTGCGCGTCGGCCTCGCCACCGGCTGGCAG
>JAFEBC010000218.1 GCA_018266095.1 Deltaproteobacteria bacterium | reverse complement strand
CAGCAGGCGATGGAGCGGGCCTAGCTGCCGGTCAGGTAGAACGGGAAAACGAGGTTGTGGATGCTGTTCGTCGCGCGGATCTCATACCGCACGTCGATGAGGATGCGCTCGGCCTGATCAGGGTCGCCCTGGGCCGTCACCTCGATGTTGCGGATGCGGAACTCGTGCTTCTGCAGCGACTCCTCGACCGCGTGCGCCACCAGCGTCTGCGTGTTGGTGTTGTTGGGCGCGAACACGTAGTCGTGCACCGCGCAGCCCCACGCGGGACGCATCTGGCGCTCGCCCAAGGCGGTGCCGATGATGATGCGCACGGCCTCCTCGATGTTCGTCTCATACTTCGAGAACTGGATCCCGCCGTTGGGACCCACCGAGAAGGGAAACTTGAAGCCTACGCCGAGGAAGTTGCTCATGGTGTTTGGAGCTTCTCAGGCGAAACGGTTGGCGACGAGTGGCAGATGCGGCGGCACGACTCCTAGAACGTGTTGACCTGCACTTCGACGACACGCTTGCAGTTGGGGCAGCTCACTTCCACGCGGCCCTGGCGCTCTTCGACCTGAAGGCCGTCCGGGTGCTGGCACTCGGGGCAGATCAGGCCGTTGGTGCGGCCCGCGTTGACGGCGTCGATCACGTCGTACCAGACGGATTCGAGCGCTGCGAGCTTGTCTTCCGCATTGTCGTTCACGACACGGCCCCTGACGATACCGAGCCATCTCCAGCCTGACGCTGGAATCAGAATGAAGACTCTCGGGGAAGGATGGAGGTTCTAGCACATCGGTCAAGCTGATCAAGCACAGGTGTTCACTCAGCGAACAGGATTTTCACACTCCCGACTTGGACCACGTCGCCGTCCTTGAGGAAGACGCGGTCGATGGGGTCGCCGTTGACCAGCGTGCCCTGGGTGGAGCCGCAGTCCTCGACCTCGACGCCCGAGGGACCGACCAGGACGCGCGCGTGGATGCGCGAGACGTCCTCGGCCTCCAGGACCACGTGGTTCGAGTCGATGCGGCCGATGAGCGTCTCCTTGAGGACGAGCGGCAGGACGATGTCGTCGCCGTGGTGGTTCAAGAGGAGACGTGGGTTCTTGGGCGCGCCCATGTGCATGAAACCCTTGTGGGAGTTGGCTCGGCGGAGGCTGCAGCAGCCGTCTCATTTGAGTAGCACATCGGGGCGCGCGATCAAGGCGCACGCGGACGCGGAGGGCGGCGGGGCAGCGCGGATCAATGCGGGGCTCGGGCCCGGGCGATCGTACGGTGGTGCTTCGCGCGCTTTTTTCCAGCATATTCCGAGGGGTCCGCAGCACGAGGAGCGCATGGGCGAACCGGCATTGGCGCGACAAGACGGGGACATCGCGCCGGAGGCGGCGCGGCGGCCCTCGCTGGTGAAGGCGGCCTTCAAGGTGCTGCGCGTGCACCAATGGGCCAAGAACGTGCTGGTGTTCCTGCCCATCCTGGGCGCGCACCGGCTGCGCGACGTGCGGGCCATCGGTGAGGCGGCGCTGGCGTTCCTGGCCTTCAGCCTGGTGGCGTCGTCGGTGTACGTGGTGAACGACCTGCTCGACGTGGAGAGCGACCGGGCGCACAAGCGCAAGCGGTTCCGGCCCATCGCGTCGGGCGCGCTGCCGGTGCCGGTGGCCAAGGCGATGGCGCCGCTGCTGCTCGGCGCGGGCGTGGCGCTGTCGTTCGCGCTGCCGGTCGATTTCCGCTGGCTCCTGGGCGGGTACTTCGTCACCACCCTCGCCTACTCGCTCGGCCTCAAGCGCCGCGAGATCCTGGACGTGCTCATCCTCGCCTCGCTCTACACCTCGCGCATCTTCGCGGGCGGGCTGGCGACGGGCATTCCGGTGTCCGAGTGGCTGGCGACGTTCTCGATGTTCTTCTTCTTCTCGCTGGCGATGCTCAAGCGCTGCACGGAGCTGCTCGAGGCCACGGCGGAGCTGCCGGGCCGCGGGTACAGGCCGGTCGATCGCGAGGCCGTGCTGGCGATGGGCACGGGGAGCGGCAGCCTGTCGGTGCTGGTGCTCGCGCTCTACGTGTCGAGCCAGGAGGTCGGGCGGCTCTACCGGCACCCGCACTGGCTGTGGGGGCTGTGTCCGCTCGTGCTCTTCTTCATCAACCGCCTGTGGCTCAAGGCCCGGCGCGGCGAGGTGCACGACGACCCGCTGGTGGCGGCGATGAAGGACCCGGCGACGTACGTCATCGGGGCGCTGGCGGCGGCGCTGGTGGTGCTGGGGGCGCGCTAGCCTGTCGTGCCTCAGGCGGCTTGCGCGCTGCTCGCCTGGCGCGCGGGATGGAGCGCGGCGGCGATGGCGAAGAGGATCATCGAGATCAGCACGAGCGGCGTCTGGCGCAGCTCCCACTCGCTGATGCTCTGCATGAACGCGGCGAACACCGAGAAGAACACGCCGACGCCGACGCGCGACACGAGCGCGCTGGTGCGGCCGCGCAGGAAGGCGGCGCCCATCGAGAAGTAGCCGTACCAGAGGAGCGCGAGCAGGCCGAGGCCGAGCCAGCCGGTCTCGCCGAGGGTGATGGCGCTCAGGCTGTGCGCGGGCGGGGCCTGCTGGTTGTCCACGTTCTCGACGCGGCGCACGGGCGGGCGCTCGTCGACGCCGACATACGGCGCGTAGACGAGGCCGATGGCGAGCCCGTAGCGGTTGGTGACGACGTACGACCAGTTGTTGAGGCCGACTCCCCACGGGTGGTCGGCGGCCATCATCATGGCCAGCGTGTAGTAGCGGCCACGGCCGGAGTTGTCCTCGTTCTCGAACTCGCGCGCGAGCCCGCCTTCCCGCTCGAAGCGCGCGGCGTAGGCGCCCGCGAGCTTCCAGGCCGCGCCCAGGCTGATGACCAGCGCGAGCGACCCCACGACGACCTTGCGCCAGGTGAAGCGCAGCGACCCGAACGCGAACATCATGCCGATGAGCTCCAGGCCCAGGGTGGCGAGCCCCGCGCGAGAGACCGTGACGAGCACGCCGAGCACGAGCCCGAGGGCCGCCGCTGCCGAGGCGCTGCGCAGGGCCTTTCGCGCATCCGAGAGCCAGACGCCGATGGTCACCGGGAGGACCATCAGGCAGTAGAGCGACAGCGTGTTGGGGTGGAGGAAGGTGCCCTCTGCGCGCGGGTGCCTGAGGACGCTGCGCGTGTAGAGCGCGGCTCCACCCTCGACGATGCCGATGGCCGCGAAGGCCCAGCACACGGTCGTGACGTCCTCGAGGCTTCGCACGCATCGCGCGATCGTGACGAACACGCCGAGCCCGCGCAGCATGCGGAAGAGCTCGAAGGTGCCGAACAGGCGCGGCTCCTGCATGACGACGGAGACGGTGCACCAGAGGAGGAAGATCCACTGCAGCAGGAGCGTCTTGGGCGTCTTGCTGGAGAGACCGTGCCGGCGCACGTCGTCGATCCACAGAGCGGGCCACAGGAAGTCGACCCAGCTCAGGTCGTAGCCGACCGAGGTGCCGCGATACCAGGAGTGGTCAAAGAAGCTGAGCTGGAGGTGGAACGCGTCGTGGCGAAGGGTGCCGAAGACGAACACGAACAGCATGACCTGCGCCACGCGGCGGTGGAGGGAGAGGGCGCCGACCGCGAGGGGCAACCAGATCACGAACCCGATGATGAAGAGGTAGTGTCTGGTCTCCATCGTGCGTCAGGGTTGCCCCTGCTCCCAATGGGTCCGGTAGAGCCAGTAGCGCGTGGGACGGCCGGCCTCGCTCGCCCCCTCCCGCTGCACCAGGAAGTCGCCCACGACCTCCAGCGTGGCGTAGGTGGGGTCGAGCTTGGAGAGTTGGTCCTTGGTGCGGGCCAACAGGACCCACTGAGGCTGGCGCGCGCGGACCGCCTCGAGCAGCGGTGAGCCGTCGCCCTTGCGCGTGATGCCGCGCAGCTCGGGCGAGACCAGCGCGGCCATGTCCAGCACGCGCAGGCCCGACACGAAGCCCACCACGCCGATCTGGTCGGTCGCCAGCAGGTCCGTCGGAGCGGCGCGGGCGCGGAGCAAGTCGCCGATGGCCACCATGTTCGGGTCCATCCCGCGCGGCCAGCGGCTGATGTACCAGCAGTAGCGGGCCTGCACCGCGACCACCAGCGCGAGCGACGCGGCCACCAGCGCGGCCACGACGACACGCGGCTTGACGAGGCGAGGCTCGCGCAGCAGCAGGTCCCAGGACTTGACGCCCACCAGCAGGAACGCGGGGAGCCCGAACATCACGTAGCGCGCGGACACGGGCGCGCTGCCAGCGACGTAGAACGCGGGCAAGAGCAGGCTCCAGCCGAGCACGGGGAACCAGCGCTCGAGGGCCGCCCGCGTGCGCAGCCGGGCCACGATCGCCTTCGCGGACAGGACGAGCAGGAGCGCGAGGCCCGCCGCCTCGAAGAGATAGAACGACGCGAACGCGCGCAGGACACCGTACGCCGCCATCGCGCGGCCGGCGCCGGTCTTGGCCGACACCGTGTTCGGCACGATCGAGCCGAAGCTGCGCTGCGCGTACACGAGCCACGGCAGGTACAGGGCGCACACGAGCAGGCCAGCGCCGATGGCGCGCAGGAGCCCGCGCTGCTTCTCGAAGATCCACGTGTCGACGCAGACCAGCAGCGTGAGCGCCGCGAACTCCGGCCGCACCAGCATGCCGACGCCGCAGGCGATGGCCGCCCACCACCCCCGCGACGGGATCGTGCGCGCCTCGAGGCGGGCCCAGAGCGCCACCGAGACGAGGAACAGCGCCGCCGGGTTCTCCATCCCGCTCATCGCCCAGTGCACGAACCAGGGGTCGAGGATCAGCAAGGCGCAGGCGGCCCAACGGAGGGGCACGCTGACGATGAGGCGGTCGCAGAGCTTGGTGAACACGCCCAGCGTCAGGGCGATGAAGATGGCGTCGAGCAGGTGCGAGGCGGTCAGCAGGTCGAGCCCGAGCTTCGAGCCGAGCGCCAGCAGGAAGACCCACAGCGGCGACGTCGAGCCGTAGGTGGGCACTCCGGGGTTGAAGGAGAACCCGGCGCCCGACGCGAAGTTCTGCGCGAACCGAAACGAGATGTACGCGTCGTCGCCCGCGAAGTGCCGGTAGGGCCAGAGCGCGATCGCCGCCAGCACGAGCGTGGCCGCGAACGACCAGGGGCGCCGCGCCTCATGCGCAGCGGCCCCCGTGTCCGAGATGGCGTTCACCGCGACCTCAGTTCGTCGGCGTGAACCGGAAGCGGACCGTCATGCCCGCGTCCTGGCCCGGCTTCTTGAGCTCGACGGTCGACATGGCGTCGACGATCTTGACCTCGGCCGTTCCCGTCTTGCCCTTGCTCGTGCCGTCCTGGAAGACGATCGCCCACGGGGTCGCGTTGACCTTCGCGGTGATCTCCTTGCCGGTGACCTTGTACTCGATGGTCACGACGTACGCCGTCGACGGGTCGCCGACCTCGATCTTGCCAGACTCAGCGGTGACGCCGAGGCGCTGGGCGCCGGCCACCTTCGGCTGCAGCGTGCCGTTGAAGGCGATGGCGACGTTCGGGCCCGCGTTGACCATCAGCGAGCCGAACAGCTTCGCGCCCTTGGACTCCTTCTTCTCGGCCGGCGGCTTGGGAGGCGCGGGCGCCTTCTCGGCGGGCTTCTCCTCCTTCTTGGCCTCTTCAGGCGGCGGAGGCGGAGGCTGCGTCTTCTCGCCCTTCGCGGACTTCTTGGACTTCTCCTCGCCCGCCGGAGCTTCCTTCTTCTCCTCGGGAGGAGGCGTGTCCTTCTTCTCTTCCGCGGGAGGAGGCGTGTCGTTCTGCGCCTTGTCCTCGACTGGCGGCGGAGGAGGCGGCGGCGCCTTCTTCTTGGCGGGCTTGTCGTCACCGCCGAGCATGGAGATCACGATCCAGGCGACGATGCCGAGCAGCACCACGCCGCCGCCGATGACGCCGAAGAGCAATCCCTTGCCCTTCTTGGCGCCCGCCGTGGGCGCGGGGCCCGTGCGCGTGCCGCCGCGCGGCTTCTGCTGCTGCGGAGGCGGGCCGCCGGCCTGGTTCTGCTGCATCTTCGCCAGGGCCTCGCGCTGCGCGGCCTGCGACTCCTCCGGCGTCATGATGTTCGTGCCGCCCACCCCGTTCGACGCCGGCTCCTTGGGCGCGCTGGGGGCCTTGCGCGGCTTCTCCGGACGCGCAGGCGCGGTGCCGAGGAACGCGGTGGCGCCCTCCGGCGGCTCACCCTCGGGCATCGTGTCGATCGGCTTCTTGCGCGACGGAGGAGGAGGCAGCGCCTGACCCGGCTTGAGCATCGCCGTGGCGCCCGGGTTGTCGTCCTCGCCGCCGATGATGGCCGCGGCGCCTCCAGGAACGACCGGCGCCTCCATGTCCATCAGCGTGTCACCAGCACCCTGCGGCTTCTTGGCCGGCGGCGGCGCAGGCGCCTTCGGGGCCGGACGCGGCGCGGGCGCGGGCTTGGTCGGCGTCGGCGCGCCCTTCTTGGCGGGCGCCGAGGGCAACATCATCGTCGCGCCTTCCGGCGGATCGGCTTCCTTGGGCGCCGCGACCGGCTTGGCCGGCGTGCGCACCTTGGCCGAGCCCGTGAGCTTGGCCGAGTCGGTGTCCTTGAGGAGCTTCTGCTCTTCCTCGAGCTGCGTGCGGAAGAGGCGGCTCATCCACGGCCCGAGGCGCTCCGGCGACGGCGGCACCACGATGCGGCGCAGGTCGTCCTGCATCTCGGCCGCGTCGCTGTAGCGGCGATCGCGGTCCTTGGCGAGCGACTTGGCGATGATCGGATCGAACGGCGCGTACGACGGATCGTACTCGCTGACCGGCGGCGGATCGTACCGCTGCACGGCCTCGAGCGTGAGGACGATGTTGTTCTTGTGGAAGGGGTTGATGCCCGTGAGCATCTCGTAGAGCGAGATGCCGATGGCGAAGATGTCCGAGCGCTTGTCGAGCTTCTTCGCGAGCGACTGCTCGGGGCTCATGTAGACGAACTTGCCCTTGATCATGCCCGCTTCGGTCTTGACCGTCGACATCTCGCTCTTGGCGATGCCGAAGTCGATGACCTTCACGTCGCCCGTGTAGCTGACGAGCACGTTCTGCGGGTTGAGATCGCGGTGCACGATGTTGAGCGAGCGCCCCGTGATGTCGGTGAGGTTGTGCGCGTAGCTCGAGCCATCGCAGATCTGCTCGATGACCGTGCGGCACAGCTCGGCCGGAATCTTCTCTTTGCGCTTGATGGCGGCGTCGATGGCATCGCGCAGCGACTTGCCCTGGATGTACTCCATGGCGATGAAGTACGCGCCGTCCTGCTCGCCGAGCTCGAACACCTGAACGATGTTGCGGTGGTTCATGCGCGCGGCCAGGCGCGCCTCGCCCAGGAAGAGCTCGACGAACTCTTTGTTCTCGGTCAGGTGCGCGAGAACCTTCTTGATGATGAGAATCTTCTCGAAGCCAGCGGGACCTTGCTGCTTGGCCAGGAAGACTTCACCCATGCCACCTGCGGCCAGCTTCTTGAGCAGGAAATATTTGCCGAAGTACTGGCCAACGTCACTTTCAGGCATCGACGATCCGCCTATCCGATGAGAAGCATCAAGCAGGGACGCAAGGGCTGCGAACGTACCGTGCGCCCAGCGGAGCGGTCAAGGGAATGCCGGGGGTGGCCCTTGCATTCCGAGGGCCTCGCGCGCGGAGGTCGCGCGGCGGAAATCCGTTGTCGTTTGGCCGTCTGAGGGGGCGTGAGCCCGTTCCACAGACCTTTGTCTGACCCAAAGATCCGGACGGAGCATTCCGGATCGCCGCCGGTCCGGGCCCTCGCGGGCCGGGCCGGAATCCGAGGCCTGCGAGGTCCCCCGAGAGGGACCCGCGAGGACCCGTTACCCCTCGATGTCCTCGCCGTCCGCGGCGCCGTCGCTGGCGGGCTTCATCTTGTCCTTGCCATCGCCCGCCGCAGCGGCCACACCCGCGCCGGCCGCGCCCACTGCGCCGATGCCGCCCGCGACTGCAGCGACCTTGGTGCCCGTGCTCGTGCCCTCGGCGCCGCTCTGGGCGGCGTCCTTGGCCTGATCGGCGATCGGGGGCTGACCGGAGGTCTGAGCCTGCGCAGCCTGGGCCTGATCGAGCGGGCTCGCAGAGGAGCCGCCCGCGTCGCCTGCCGCAGTGCCGCCTGCGTCCGGAGCGCCACCCGCGCCCGCCGGGCCGCCAGGAGCCGCAGGACCGCCCGCAGTCGGACCGCCCGCAGGAGCGCCACCTGCGCCCGCCGGGCCACCAGGAGCCGCAGGACCGCCGGCCGTGGGTCCGCCCGCAGGAGCGCCGCCAGCGCCCGCCGGAGCACCTCCCGGAGTCGCTGCCGCGCCGCCTGCAGCGCCCGCT
>JAFEBC010000217.1 GCA_018266095.1 Deltaproteobacteria bacterium | reverse complement strand
GAGTCGACGGTGCGCGCGGCGGTGCAGCTCGCGCAGAAGAAGTGCCCGGGCGTGCCGCTGTTCGCGGGCGGGAAGTCGATGGGCGGCCGCATGACCTCGCAGGCGCAGGCCAAGGAGCCGCTGCCCGGCGTGCGCGCGCTGGTGTTCCTTGGGTTCCCGCTGCACCCCGCGGGCGCGCCGGCGATCGCGCGGGCGGCGCACTTGGCTGACGTGCAGGTGCCGATGCTGTTCCTCTCGGGCGAGCGGGACAAGCTGGCGGAGCTGCAGCTCTTGCGGCCCGTGGTGGACAAGCTCGGCGCGCGGGCGACGCTGGAGCTCATCGCCGAGGGGGACCACGGCTTCGATGTGCCCAAGCGCACGGGGAAGACGCACGAGCAGATCCTCGCGGGGTTGGCGGAGTCGATGGTGCGGTTCGCACTCCGAATCCACATCGACCGAACGGAGTGACGCTTGTTGGGGGTCCAGGGGGAGCGGCAGCTCACCCCTGGTGGAGGTTTCCCGGAGGGAAACCGGATCATGGAGCGTCACGATCTCGGGCTAGACGCCGGCAGGTCCAGGCACTTAGTTGATTTGGATCCGGTAGTAGACCGGCACCGACGTCAGCGTCCCATCGTCCACCGTGAGCTGGATGACGTACGTGCCCGTCTTGTCGATGTTCATCACCGGCAGCGCGGCCGTGGCGGGGCTGATGTTGGAGGCGCTGCTCGGGGGCAGTTGGTAGATGCCCCAGTGGTAGTTGAGCGACGGCGCGGGCGAGGCGCAGGCGGCGTTCGGGTTGGTCGCCGCGGTGCCGCCGTTGAGCTGGTTGACCGAGAGCTGCAGGCTGGCGTTGGCGCCGAGGCCGGCGAGCGTGTACGTGGCGTCCGCCGAGCCGGGGACCGTGGTGTTGCGCTTGGAGACGCTGGTGTTCGTGCCGCCCGAGACCGCGGACACGCCGATGCTGCCGTCGGGGGCGTTCTTGAAGCAGTCGTTGCTGGCGATGGTGGTCGAGGTGGTGGCCGTGGCGTTGTTGAGCGGGTCGGTCACGGTCACGCGCACGGTCCAGCTCGACGCGGGCACGTCCAGCGTGAAGCTCGGGTTGGGGATGCTGGTGTTGTTGAGCTGCGCGGTCGAGCCCTTGGCCACGCTGTCGAAGGTCCAGGCGTAGGCCACGCTGGTGGTGGCGAGCGTGCCGGTGCTGCACGTGAACGAGGGCGTGGCGGTGAGCTGCGCGGCCGAGCCTGTGTTGGTAGAGGTGGGCGCGGCGACGGCCACCGAGAGGGCGCAGGTGCGCGCGTTGATGGACGCGGTGCGCGCGGCCGAGCTGAAGACGCCCTGGTAGCCGAGCGCGTCGGTGACCACGACCGAGTAGTCGTAGAGGCCGGGCAGGTCAGGCGTGAACGCGGGCGAGGCGCTGGTGGGGTTGCTCAAGATGGCCGTCGAGCTGACGGCGGTGCCGCCGGGCGCGAGCGTCCACGCGTAGCTGAAGGGCGCGGCGCTGGGCACGTTGCAGCCGCTGGCGTTGCCGTCGGTGACCTTGGCGGCGAGCGTGACACCCTGCCCCGTCTCAGGCGTGCGCGTGGACGGCGTGACGGTGACCGCGCTGTCGAAGGCCGCGCCGCAGCCGCTGACAGGCGTGGTGAGCGTGGCAGAGCCCTGGTTGCCAAGCGCGTCGGTGAGCGTGACCTGCGCCACGTACGTGCCGGCGAGGTCGGGCGTGATCGAGGGGCTCGCGGCGGTCACGTCGGAGAAGCTGGCGTTGCTGCCGGGCGGGCGCGAGAGGAGCGTCCAGCGCGAGGTGACGGGCGTGGTGCTGGCGGTGCCGGTGAGGCCACAGGAGGCGGTGCTGGCGTTGGGGTCGCTGTAGGTGGCGCCGAGCGCGAACGCGGTGTTCACCTTCGGCGACGCGGGCGGCGTGATGGCGGCAGCGGCGAACGGCGCGTTGCAGGTGGCGACGGTGATGTCCTGCGGGACGATGGCGCTCTGGTTGCCGAGCGCGTCGGTGAGGCGGAGCTGCACGCTGTAGGTGCCGCCGACGTCGGGCGTGAAGCTGGGCGACGACGACGCGGGGTTGTTGAGCGTGGCGAGGCTGCCGTTGGGCAGGCCGACGAGCGTCCACGAATACGCGAGCGTGGTCCCGGCGATGCCGCAGGCCGCGGTGGCGTTGGGGCTGGTGACGCCGGTGGCCGAGAGCTGGATGGCCTGCGCGGTGGTGCCGCTCGCGGGCGTGATGCCGCTGGCCGAGGGCTGGGCGAGGCAGTCGGCGGCGACGGTGACGGTGGCGTTGTTCGAGCCGGTGAGGCCCTTGGCGTCGGTGGCGGTGAGCGCGACCTTGTACGCGCCGAGCTGGTCGGGGATGAAGCTCGGCGAGGCCGTGTCCGACTGGCGCAACTGCGCGGTGCTGCCGGGCGGCACATCGAGGAACGTCCACTTGTAGGTGATGGGCGTGAAGGGACCGGCGCCGCTGCACGTGGAGGTCGCAGCGTTCGCGTCGGTGACCGTGGCGGTGAGCGGGAGCGGCAGGCCGCGCGTGGGCGTGGAGCCGCCCTGCGGGCCGATGCCGGAGATGGTGAGCGGCGCGGTGCAGCTCGAGGCGGTCACGGTGCCGGACACGCGCGGGCTCTGGTTGCCGGCGGCGTCGGTGACGATGAGCTGCACGGTGTAGTCGCCCGCGATGTCGGCGGTGAAGCTGGGCGCGGCGGCGACGGCGTTGTTCAAGATGGCGCGGCTGCCGGGCGGGAGGCCCGCGAGCGTCCAGGCGTAGCGATAGGGCGCGACCGCGGCGACACAAGAGCTGCCGCTGGGCGCGTTGGGATCGACCGGGCTCGCGGCGAGCTGCACGGTGGTGCCGGTGACGACGCCGCTCGGCAGCGTGATCGGGTGCGCGGGATCCGCGAAGGTG
>JAFEBC010000216.1 GCA_018266095.1 Deltaproteobacteria bacterium | reverse complement strand
CGCAAGCAGCGGCGCATGAAGCGCGCGGCGGAAGATGCGGCTGAACTGGCCGCGAACGCGGCGGCCGAGACGGCTGCGGATGAAGACGCGGATGACGACGGTGACGCGGACGGAGACGCTGACGCGGACGGTGACGGCAGCGGGGACGCGGACGCTGACGGAGAGGCCGACGCGGGCGATGACGGGAGCGATGACGCGGACGCTGACGGTGACGCGGAGGATGCGGACGAGGAGGACGCCGAGCCGATCCCGGAGCCGACCTTCCACGCGCCCACGCCCGACGAGCCGATCCGCCTGGCCGTGCTGGGCCGCCCGAACGTGGGCAAGTCCACGCTCTTGAACCGCCTCCTGGGCGAGGAGCGCTTCGTGGCTTCGGCGCTCCCCGGAACGACCCGCGACGCCGTCGACGAGACGCTGGTCCGCGATGGCCGCACCTTCGTGCTCACCGACACAGCCGGTCTGCGCAAGAAGCGCCAGGTGATCGACAAGGTCGAGGTGTTCTCGGCCCAGCGCGCGCTGCGGGCCGTGGAGAACTCGGACGTCGTGGTCGTGCTCACCGACGCGAGCGAGCTCGGCGTGGATCAGGATTCACGCATCGCGGCGCAGGCCGAGGAGCGCGGGCGCGCGGTCATCCTCTGCGTCAACAAGGGGGACCTCGTGAAGGACAAGGAGGCCGAGGCCACCCGCCTGCGCGACGAGGCCAAGCGCCACCTGCAGCACGTCGGCTGGGCGCCGCTGTTGTTCGTCTCGGCCAAGGAGGGCACGCGCGTCGAGAAGATCCTCGAGCTGGCCGCGCAGCTCCGCGACGAATCCTGCCGCCGCCTCTCGACGCCCGAGCTGAACGCGTGGCTCCAGGACAGCCAGGACACGCACCCGGCGCCGCTCTGGAACGGCTTCCCCGTGCGCTTCTTCTACGCCTACCAGGTGGCTGCGCAGCCGCCGACCATCGTCATCCAGACCAACCGCCCGGGCGCCGTCGACGACGCGTACAAGCGGTTCCTGTTGCACGGCCTGCGAGACCGCTTCAAGCTGCGGGTCCCCGTGCGCCTCCTCTTCAAGCTCAAGAGCCGCGCGCAGCCCCGAGGCAAGGGAGAGCGCGCATGATGCTGCTCGCAGCCGCCGACATCGTCGATCGCGGTGCGCGCAACATCCAATCGCCCACGCTGTGGGTGGCGTTCCTCTGTGCCGTCTTCGTGCTCCTGGGCGTGGACCTGCACTTCAGCAAGGGCAAGGACACCGAGCGCTTCAGCACCGCGATGGGCTGGAGCGTGTTCTGGATCTGCCTCTCGGTCGCGTTCGGCGGCTTCGTCTGGTTCCGCTACGGCGGCGAGCAGGGCCTCGAGTTCTTCGGCGGCTACCTCTTGGAGAAGTCGCTCAGCGTCGACAACCTGTTCGTGTTCGTCCTCTTGTTCTCGGCGCTCAAAGTGCCGGGCCAGTACCAGCACCGCGTCCTCTTCTGGGGCGTCCTGGGCGCGCTCGTCCTGCGCGGCACCCTCATCATGTTCGGCGTGGCGCTGGTGCACCGCTTCCACCCCATCGTGATGGTCTTCGGCGCCATCCTCGTGATCACCGCCATCAAGCTCGCGCTCACCAAGGACGACGACGACGAGGCGCCGGTCGAGTCCTGGCTGACGCGCCTCTTGCGAACCGTGTTCCCGATCACCAACAGCATCGACGGCCCCGAGTTCTTCAAGCGCGTCGACGGGCGCCTGTTCGCCACGCCGCTGCTCATCGCCGTGGCCGCCGCCGAGAGCGCCGACCTCGTGTTCGCGCTCGACTCCATCCCGGCCGTGTTCGCGGTGACCGACGATTCCTTCCTGGTGTTCTCCAGCAACGTCTGTGCGCTGTTGGGCCTGCGCGCGCTCTACTTCGTCGTGCGTGGCGCGCTGGTGAAGCTCACGTACCTGAAGCCCGGGCTGTCGGCGATCCTGCTCTTCGTGGGCGTGAAGATGCTGGCCGAGCCGTGGTTCCAGGTGCCGACGGGCACGTCCATCCTGGTGATCAGCGCCATCCTGTCGGTCGCTGTGCTGGCCAGCGTGTTCATCAAGCCGAAGGCTTGACCTTCAAAAAGCTTCAACGCGGAGGCGCGGAGACGCGGAGGGCTGTCTACGGCAAGCTCGTGTCCTGACTCTTCATCAGTACTTCAAGCCCTGCGCGAGGCCGGAGTGCCGCGCCACCAGCCGACGTCGACGGTCGTCTGAGCCACCCAAACCTCCGCGTCCCCGCGCCTCCGCGTTGAGGCTCTTGCTCTTGCCGTTGAAGTTGCCGATGCCGTTCATGCACCGAGATCAAGCACGATCTTCCCCAACTGCTCTCCCTCATCCATGCGCGCATGCGCATCGCGCACCTGATCGAGCGTGAACACGCGATCGATCACCGGCCGCACCTTCTCGCGCTCGATGAGCTTGAGCATGTCCACGAACTCGCCCGAGTGGCCCATGGTCGAGCCGCGGATGTCGAGCTGCCGGAAGAAGACGCGCCGCAGGTCGATGGTGGAGGGCAAGGCCCGCGTGGCGCCGTAGGTGACGATGCGCGCGCCCGGACCGGCCATGGCCACGAGCTGGCTGAAGCCCTCGCCGCCGGCGCCGTCGAGGATCACGTCGGGCGGGCGGCCGGCCTCCTTGACCAGCGCCTTCTCCCAGCCAGGCTCCTTGTACGAGACGCCCCACCTGGCGCCCAGCTCCTTGGCGCGCGCGAGCTTGTCGGCCGAGCTCGAGGTCACCGAGATGTCGCAGCCGAGCGCCTTGGCGAACACCAGGGCCAGCGTGGCCACGCCGCCGCCGATGCCGGTGATGAGCACGTGCTCGCCGCGCTTGGCCTCGCCGCGGGTGACGAGCGCGCGATAGGCCGTGACGCCCGCGACCGGCAGCGCCGCGGCCTCCTGGAACGAGAGGTGCGCCGGAATCGTGTGCAGCTTGTCGAGCGGCTGCGCGATCTTCTCCGCGAACGTCCCCGGGTCGGGCATGCCGAGGATGACGTAGTCGG